>JBATEA010000172.1:0-1581 GCA_049663745.1 Steroidobacteraceae bacterium
ACATCAAGGACCCCTACGGCATCATCACCTGGACCACGCCGGAGGGTGGGTCGGGCCCGAACTACCAGAACCTGTAGATGAGCGCCGAGCAGCCGATCTGGACGCCTTCGCTGCTCCGCATCGCGGATGCGAACCTGACGCGTTTCATGGCCTTTGCGGCGGCGCGCGGCGCGCCGGCGGGCGATTACCCGGAATTCTATCGCTGGTCGATCGAGCAGCCGGCCGCGTTCTGGGAACGGCTCTATGAATTCGCCGGTGTCGTCGGCAAGCGCAGCGGTCCCGTTCTGGTCGACGGGGAGCGCATGCCGGGCGCGCGCTGGTTCCCCGGTACACGGCTGAATTTCGCCGAAAACCTGTTGCGCGGTCCCGATCGAGAGGCGGCGCTGGTGTTCCGGAACGAGCGCGGCACGCGGCGCGAGTTGAGTTGGCAGGAACTCCGCAATGAAGTCGCGCGTATTGCCGATGGCCTGCGCGAAGCCGGGGCAGGCCCCGGCGATCGCGTCGCCGGCTACCTGCCGAATGTCCCGGAAGCCGTCATCGCGATGCTGGCGACGGCCAGCATCGGCGCCACCTGGACCTCCTGCTCACCCGATTTCGGGGTCCACGGCGTGCTGGACCGCTTCGGGCAGGTCGCGCCGAAAGTGCTGTTCACGGCCGACGGCTACTTCTATGCGGGCAAGACGATCGATTGTCTGGCCGCCATCGCAGCGGTGCTCGCGAAACTGCCGTCCGTATCGCGTGTCGTCGTCGTGCCCTATGTCAGCGAAGCACCGGCAATCGCCGCGCTGGCGCAGGCGGTGACGTTCGCGCAGTTCGGCCGCGGCGCCGCGCCGCTGACCTTCGAGCAACTGCCTTTCGATCATCCGCTCTACGTGCTCTATTCCTCGGGCACGACGGGCGTGCCCAAGTGCATCGTGCACGGCGCTGGCGGCACACTGCTGCAGCATCTCAAGGAACATCTGCTGCATACGGACGTCAAGCCGGGCGACCGCCTGTTCTTCTTCACGACCTGCGGCTGGATGATGTGGAACTGGCTGGCGAGCGGGCTCGCCGCCGGCGCAACCGTCGTGCTCTACGACGGCTCGCCCTTGCACCCGGGCCCGGACGTGCTCTGGGAGATGGCGGCCTTTGAGGCGGTCACGATCTTCGGAGCGAGCCCGAAATACCTCGCGGCCCTCGAGAAATCCGGCTATCGCCCAAGGGACCGTCACAGCCTCTCGGTGCTGCGCACGATGCTGTCCACCGGATCGCCCATCGCGCCCGAGCAATTCGACTTCGTTGCCGACGCGATCGGTCCCGACATCCAGCTCGCCTCGATTTCCGGCGGCACGGATATCGTTTCCTGTTTCGCGCTCGGCAATCCGCTGCTGCCAGTCTATCGCGGCGAACTGCAGTGCCGCGGTCTCGGCATGAGGGTCGAGGTCTGGGACGATCAGGGCCGTGCGGTGACGGATGCACGAGGGGAACTCGTCTGCACTGCGCCATTCCCCTCGATGCCGGTCGGCTTCTGGAACGACGCGGACGGCAGCCGCTACCGCGCCGCCTACTTCGAGCACTTCCCGGGCGTCTGGCATCACGGTG
>JBATEA010000173.1:0-8416 GCA_049663745.1 Steroidobacteraceae bacterium
GACCGAACTGCCCGCATGACGGTCGCGGACGATCTCTTCCAGTTCCCCTGCGATTTCCCGATCAAGGTGATGGGCCGCGACTCCGAATCCTTCCGTTCGCTGACCCTTGCGATCATCCAGCGCCATGCGGGTCCGCTCGCGGCCGGGAATATCACCGAAAGGCTGAGCAGCAAGGGTCGATTCCTCGCGCTGACCTACACGATCCGCGCGGAGAGCCGCGCGCAGCTCGACCGGATCTACCAGGATCTGACCGACAGCGGGGTCGTGCTGGTCTCGCTCTGACGCGGCCATCGCCCGTCCCAATCGAGACCGAGCGCCGCGCCGAGCCGCGGGGCGAGTTCCAGCGCGATGTCGTGCACATCGCCCGTGACGCCGAGCTTCGACAGCTGCGTCATCTCGAGACCCGCCATGCCGCAGGGATTGATGCGGCCGAAGGGCTCGAGGTCCATATCCACATTCAGCGCGAGGCCGTGATAGCTGCAACCGCGCCGGATGCGCAGGCCCAGGCTCGCGAGCTTGCGGCCCTCCACGTAGACGCCGGGCGCATCGCGACGGCCGCTGGCCGAGACGCCGTGCGCGGCGCTGAGCGAGATCACCGCGCTCTCAAGGGCGACGACGAGCTGGCGCACGCCGATGCCGCGGCGGCGCAGGTCGATCAGTGGATAGACCACGAGCTGGCCCGGACCGTGATAGGTCACCTGCCCGCCGCGATCGATGCCGACTACCGGGATGTCGCCGGGCGCCAGCAAATGCTCGCGCCTGCCATTGAGCCCCTGCGTGAACACCGGATCGTGCTCGAGGAACCAGACCTCGTCCGGCGTCGCTGCGTCGCGTTCGTCGGTGAAAGCCTGCATCGCGCGCCAGGTGGGCGCGTATTCGGCGCGGCCGAGCCACCGGAAGGCCGCGGTCATGGCTCTTCCTCAATCACCTCGCAGGTCAGGTGGCGCTCGGCCGACAGCGAGTTGGAGATCAGGCAGATCTTCTCCGCCTTTTCCATCAGCAGCCGGGCACGCGCCGGATCGGTCCCGGCCGGAACGACGAGCTCCGCATGCGTCTCGAAGCGCATGAAGCGGGAGACGCCGTCCTTGCGTTCGAGCAGGCCTTCGACTTCGGCCGTCAGCTCGTTCCAGTCCAGACGCGAGGCCCTCGCAACGGAGCGGAAGCTGAGCACGAAGCAGTCCGCGACCGAGGCGACCAGCAACGTCTCCGGCGACCAGTAACCTCCCGGCCCGTCGAATTCGGGCGGCGGCAGGGATTTCAGGTCCGGCAGGCCCTCGCCCCCGAGACGCACCTCGCCATCGGCGGTTGCGCCCACGTTGATCCTGTAGCGATGGGGATACGGGTGCACGAGCTACGCCGGCGCCATCTGCGCGCTGCCGACATTGAGCCCGCAATTGCTGCCCTCGAGCGCGCGCTCGGCGCGATAGCTCGAGCGCACCATCGGGCCTGAAACGCACTCGAGGAATCCGCGTGCGAGCGCGGCCTCACGGAAGCGCTCGAATTCCTGCGGCGCGACGAAACGCACGACCGGCAGGTGATTGACGGTCGGGCGCAGGTACTGGCCGAGCGTCAGCACATCGCAGCCTATCGCGCGCAGGTCATCCATGGTCTTCAGCAGTTCGTCCTCGGTCTCGCCGAGGCCGAGCATCAGGCTGGTCTTCGTCAGCACCGACGGGCGGTAGCGTTTGGCGTGCTCGAGCACGCCGAGCGTCTGCGCGTAGCCCGCGCGCGGATCGCGCACCGGATGCGTCAGTCGCTCGACGGTCTCGATATTCTGCGCAAAGACCGCGACGCCGGAATCGACCACGGTCTGGACATCGGCGTGCACGCCCTGGAAATCGGGCGTCAACGCTTCGACCGCCGTGCGCGGGCTCCCGGCCCTGATGGCACGCACGCAGGCGGCGAAATGGCCTGCGCCGCCATCGGGCAGGTCGTCGCGATCGACGGAGGTCAGCACGACGTAGGAGAGCCCCATCAGCGCGACCGTGCGCGCGGCATTGGCGGGTTCCTCCGGATCGAGCCAGCCCTGCGGATTACCCGTGTCCACCGCGCAGAAACGGCAGGCGCGCGTGCAGACGGAGCCCATCAGCATCAGGGTCGCCGTGCCCGCGTTCCAGCACTCGCCGATGTTGGGGCAATGCGCCTCTTCGCAAACGGTGCTGAGGCGATGCTCGCGCACGATCCCGCGCACGGCATCGAACTTCTTTCCGGCCGGCATCGGGGCGCGCAGCCAGCGTGGCTTCGGACCCTGCGCGGGAGTCGCCGGGCTCCACGCCTGTTTGATGCCGTCGCGGATCGCGGTGAATCCCTGTGGCGTGCGGTACTTCTCCCCGCTGCGCACGGGCTGGCGCTCGATTTGAACAGGAATTCCTTTGAAATCAGTCACTTGATAGGGTCCCGTGCGGGCCTGAAGGCCATTCTAGCCGACCGGGGATTCGAGCACCGGATGGTGAACCTGTCCGAGCCGCAGGGCCGCGTCGAGCGCCGCGAGGCGCTCGGGTGTGCCCACATCGCTCCAGGTTCCCGCGTGCTGCTGGGCCGTCAAGCGGCCGGATGCGAGCGCGCGATCCAGGAGCGGCTTCAGCGGATAAGTGCCCGCTTCGCAGCCTTCGAACAAGCGCGGATCGAGGACCGAGAGACCCGAATAAGTGAGCGGCGTCGGCGCGGCCAGCGCGAGTCCGCCTGGTCCGAGTCCGTAGTCTCCGCGCGGGTGATGCGGCGGATTTTGCACCAGCACCAGGTGGGCCAGCGACCCGGCGGGCCTGCGCAGTTCCGTGAACGGCAGGTCGATCCAGATGTCGCCATTGACCAGCAGGAACGGGTCGGCGCCCAGCGTCGGCAATGCGCGATGAATGCCGCCGCCGGTGCCGAGCGGTACCGGACCCTCGGGGCTGTAGCGGATCGTGAGGCCATGGCGCGCTCCGCCGCCCAGGGCGTCGCGCAGGCTGTCGCCGAGCCAGGACAGATTGACGACCACCTCGCGGATTCCCGCTTTCAGCAACGCAGCAAGGTGATATTCGATCAGCGGGTAACCGCCCACTTCGAGCAGCGGCTTCGGCATGCGATCGCTGAGCGGGCGCATGCGCTCGCCTCGACCCGCGGCCAGGATCATCGCCTTCATGCCGGCAGGCCCGCACGCCGCGTGGCGGCCGCGAAGACGGGAACGACCCGACCGCGCAGGAAATCATCGAACGGGGCGAGCGCTGGCAGAGCACCGGTAACGGCCAGCGTGTAGTCGAGCACGCGCGGCAGGTCGGCGAGGAAACCCGGCTTGCCATCGCGATACCAGAGCCGCGCGAATATGCCGAGCACCTTGATGTGGCGCTGCAGGCCGACATGATCGAACCAGTGCAGGAAATCCTCGCGGCTCGCGCCGGCATCGAGGCCGAGCCGCGCCGCGCCCGCGCGATAGCGATCGAGCCAGCGCAACAGCTGCGCGCGCGGCCAGACGATGTAGCAGTCCTTCAGCAGCGATACGAGGTCATAGGCCACGGGTCCGCGCACCGCGTCCTGGAAATCGAGGATGCCCGGATTGCGGTCCGGACAGACCATCAGGTTGCGCGAATGATAGTCGCGATGCACCAGCACGACCGGCTGCGCGAGCGCCTGTTCAGCGAGGCAGTCGAACGCGGATCCGATCGCGCGCCGGTCCTCGGCGCTCGTCCGCAGTCCGAGATGGCGCCCGATGAACCATTCCGGGAACAGCTCCATTTCCTGCCGCAGCATCGTGTCGTCATAGAGCGGCAGGTCGCCGGCGGCGCGCGTGCCTTCCGCCTGCATCTGCAAGAGCGCGTCGATCGCATCCGCATAAAGCGGCTCGGGATCGGCACCGCTGTTGAGCGCCTCCAGGTACTGCAGGCTGCCGAGATCGCTGATCAGGGCATAGCCCTGCCCGGCATCGACCGCGAGCACCTGCGGGACGTGAAGCCCGGTTCCGGCGAGCAGTTCCGCAACCTGCAGGTAAGTGTCGAGGCCTTCCCGTTCCGGCGGCGCGTCCATTGCGATCTGCGTGCCGTCGTCGCGATGAACGCGGAAATAGCGGCGGAAACTGGCATCGACCGACGCGGGCGTGACGCGCCGGACCGGCGGGCCCGGCAGGCTCGCCAGCCAGCGCTCGAGGCCTTGAAGTCTCTGGTCGGCGTTCGAGGTCGTTGTCATGCGCAGGCGACGGCCGGGGGGGCCGCATTATAGACTTGACGGCCACACCGAATTCACGGGCATTCCCGACTCGCGTGCAACTTCGCCCCCTCATCGCATTGCTCGCAGCCAGCGCCTGCCTGTCGCAGGCTGCGGCCGAGGATTGCGATTGGACCGGATCCGGGGATCCGGCGGCTGCACCATCTACGAATCCCGATGCGACCGCGATCTCGGACCAGGAAGAGCTGCCGATCGAAGCCACGAGCGGCAGCGCCGAGGTCACGCGCGCGGGCGATGCCACGCTCGGTGACGGCGTCACCGTGCGCAGGGGCAATCGCCGGCTGTCCGCCACGGCCGCCTCCTATGTGGCTGCGACCCGGCGTTTTTCGGTCGAGGGCAACGTCGAGTATCGCGACCCGGCGTTGCGGCTCAAGGGCAAGCGCGGTTTCTGGGACGCCGACGGCGGCGGCGAGTTCACCGACACGGAATTCGAGTTGCCCTCGCGCCCGGCACGCGGCACGGCCGCCGAACTCGGCATGACGCCCGAAGGCGCGTTGAAGCTGCGCGAAGTCAGCTTCACCACCTGCCCGGCGGGAAACGAGGACTGGATCCTGCGCGCCGCCGCGATCGACATCGACCAGCGCCGGCAGCAGGGCAAGGGACGCAACGTCCGCATCGAGCTGAAGGGCGTGCCGATCCTGTACGCGCCGGCGATTTCGTTCCCCGTGGGCGATGCGCGCAAGTCCGGTTTCCTGTTCCCGTCATTCGGCACGTCGAACAAGAGCGGCTTCGAGTTCGGCGCGCCCTACTACTTCAACCTGGCGCCGAATTACGATCTCACGCTGACACCGCAACTCCTGTCGCGCCGGGGCCCAGGGCTCGATGCGCAGTTTCGTTACCTGACGGAACGCAGCCGCGGCAAGCTCGGAACCTGGCTCCTGCCCGGCGATGACCTGACGGGGACTGACCGCAGCTTCAGTTCGCTGTGGCACCAGACGGATTTCACCGACCGGTTGCGCCTGTCCGCGAGCATCGAACACGCGAGCGACAGCCGGTATTTCGAGGACTTCGGGTTAGGGCCCGACGGCACGAGCGTGACTTTCCTGGACCGCTACCTGAGTCTCGCCTGGCTCGGCCGCGGCTGGCGCTTCGACGGCCGCGTACAGGATTTCCAGACCATCGACCTGTCGGTGGATCCGCTCTCGCGTCCGTACTCGCGCCTTCCGCAACTCTCGTTCACCGGCGCCTGGCCGGTGAATGACAGCCGATTGACGGCGGGCCTCGACGCGGAAGCGACCTGGTTCGAGCGCGACGCCGGCACGACCGGGCTGCGCCTGGACCTGGCGCCGCGCGTCTCCTGGCCGCTGCGCGGTCCCGGTTATCACTTCGAACCGAGTGCCAGCTATCGCCTGACTGCCTATCGCCTGTCCAGCCTGGGGCCGGGCGCCGACGACACGCCCGACCGGCTCGCGCCGATCCTGTCGCTGGATGCCGGGCTCGAATTCGAACGCGACGTGCATTCCCGGCGCAGGCTGGTGCAGACGCTCGAGCCGCGGCTGCGTTACACCTGGATACCGTTCCGCGACCAGACGGACCTGCCGGTGTTCGACACCGCGCTGCCCGACTTGAATCTCGTGGAGCTCTTCCGCACCAACCGCTATGTCGGCGCCGACCGGCTGGGCGACGCGAACGAACTCGCCGTCGGCGTGACGTCGCGGCTGCTCCATGCCGACTCCGGCCAGCAATTCATTACGGCGACGATCGGCCAGCGCTATTACTTCGAGCGGCCGCGTGTCGTGCTGCCCGGCGAGCCTGTCGAGACACGCGATGCATCGGACCTGGTCGGCGAGATCGAGATGACGGCGTACCGGCACTGGAGCGCGAGGCTCGCGATGGAGTGGGATTACGACCGGTCGAATACCGTGCTCGGGCAGGCGATCGTCCAGTACAAGCCGCGCAATGACACGATCGTCAACGTCGGCTACCGCTACCGCGAGGGCCTGCTGGAGCAGTGGGAAACGTCGGCCGCCTGGCGGGTGTCGCCCAATTGGCAGCTGTTCGTGCGCCAGGTCTATTCACTGCGCGACCGGACCTCGATCGACCGGTTCGCAGGCTTCGAGTACGGCAGTTGCTGCTGGCGCGTGCGCCTGCTCGGGCGGCGCTACGTTTCGAACCGCACCGGCGAAAGCGACACATCGGTACTGCTGCAACTGGAACTCAAGGGCCTTTCATCGGTCGGAACCAGCGACGACACTTTCCTGCGGCGGGGCATTCGTGGATACTCCTCCGACCCTGCCGACCCCTTACCCTGACCCGGACATGAAATGAGCCGAGTTTTGATCAGCCTGCTTGCCGCCCTGACGCTGTCGGGGACCGCGCTCGCGCAAACGCGCGACCTGTCCACGAGCGGCGTGTCGCTCGACCGGGTGGTCGCGATCGTCAACGACGGGGTCGTGCTGCAGAGCCAGCTCGACGACCAGATCAACCTGATCATGAGCCGCCTGCGTGACCAGAACGCGCAGCTTCCGCAGGCCGACGTCGTCCACCAGCAGGTGCTCGAGCGCCTGGTCCTGCAGGAGATCCAGCTGCAGCGCGCCCAGCGGCTCGGCGTGCGCGTATCGGACGAGATGCTGAACGAGGCCCTGCGCGACGTCGCGAAGCGCAACGGCCTGGCATTCGAGCAGATGCCCGATGCGCTCGCATCGCAGGGCGTGGACTACGCGTCGTACCGCGACGACATGCGCCGCGAGATCTCGATCTCGTTGCTGCGCCAGCGCGACGTGTACCCGCGCATCTACGTGTCGCCGCGCGAACTCGACCAGGCGCTGCAGCGCCAGGCCACGCAGGTGGACGAGAATGCGGAATTCGACGTTTCCCACATCCTGCTGTCGCTGCCGGAATCTGCGACCGCCGAGCAGATGGCGCGCGTCGAGAAGCTCGCCGCGGAAATTCACGACCGCGCCGGCGCCGGCGAGGATTTCGGGCAGCTCGCGCTGACCTACTCGCAGTCCCAGTCGGCCCTCGAGCGCGGCAAACTCGGCTGGCGGCGCCTCAACCAGCTGCCGCAGTTCATCGCCGACCTCGTCGCCGGCATGAAGCCGGGCGAAGTCGCGAATCCGGTGCGGACGCCGACGGGCTTCCACATCGTGCGCCTCGACGACACGCGCGGCGCCAGCACCGGCCCAATGCTGGTCGAGCAGATCCACGCGCGCCACATCCTGCTGCGTCCCAACGAGGTGCAGGACGATGCAACGACTCGTCAACGACTTGTCGCCCTGCGCGATCGAATATTGGCTGGCGAGGATTTCGGCGCGCTGGCCAGCGTGACATCGGAGGACCCGGCCTCGGCGAGCCACGGCGGCGATCTCGGCTGGTCTTCGCCCGGCACCTTCGACCCCGAGTTCGAGGCTCAGCTCGCATCGCTCGAACCGAACCAGATCAGCGAGCCCTTCCGCACCCAGTTCGGCTGGCACATCATCCAGATGCTGGGCAAGCGCACATTCGACCAGAGCGACGACGTGCGCCGGGAGAGGGTCCTCACTGCGCTCCGCGAGAGCAAGGTCGACGAGGAGACCGAGCTGTGGCTGCGACGACTCCGCGACGAGGCCTACGTCGAGGTCCGCAATCCCTGAACCGGCACCCGCGCCTTGTCCTGACGACCGGCGAGCCCGCCGGCATCGGCCCGGACCTGGCGATCGCCGCGGCGCTGCGTGACTGGCCTTGCGAACTCGTATTCGCGGGTGACCCGGCGCTGCTCGCGGCGCGCGCGCGCCTGCTCCGGCTCGAAATCGAGCCCTCCGAATGGCGGCCGGGCGCGGCGCCTGCAGCGCATCGCGCGGGCTCGCTGCCGGTAGCCTCCGTCACGCTCGCGACCCAGGCCGAAGCGGGCAGGCTCGACGTCGCCAATGCGCGCTACGTGCTCGAGATGCTCGACAAGGCGATCGACGGCTGCGTCGCAGGCAGGTTCACGGCGATGGTGACCTGCCCGGTCCAGAAGTCCGTCATCAACGATGCCGGCATCGCCTTCACGGGGCACACCGAGTACCTGGCGGCGAGGTGCGGCGTGCCGCTGCCCGTGATGTTGCTCGTCGCAGGCAAGCTGCGCGTCGCGCTCGCGACCACGCACCTGCCGATCTCGGAGGTGCCGCGTCACATCCGGCGCGACCTGCTCGACGCGACGCTCGATGTTCTCGACGATGGGCTCAGGGATTGTTTCCGTCTCAAAGAGCCTCGCATCCTGGTCTGCGGACTGAATCCGCACGCCGGCGAGGGCGGCCAC
>JBATEA010000174.1:0-5584 GCA_049663745.1 Steroidobacteraceae bacterium
CGGCGGCCGCGGGCGCAGCCGTAACCGGTACAGCGGCAACGGGCGGCGGCGCCGCGGGCAGGGCGGTCCCAGTGGCTGCGACGGCCGTCGCGTCGTCCCGCAGCATGAAGTACAGCAGCACGCCGACATTGACTGCGAGCAGCACGCCGATCGCGAGCAGCGCCCAGGGCAGGCGCCGGTCGTCGCGCGCGATGGGCAGTTCCGCGATGCCGGGCCCGCTCTGGCGCCGGCGCTCCAGTTCCGACTTGCGCAGCGCGTCCAGGATGAAGCTCATGCGCCGGCTTCCGTCCGGGATCCGGCGAGTGTCGGCGTGCCGGGCGCGCCGAGCGCGGCATCCAGCACGAGCTGCGTCTGGACACCGGCGACGCCGTCCACTGACAGCCGCCGGCTGCGCTGGAAATCCTCGACCAGGCGCTGGAGTTCCTCGTCGAATACGTCGTGCGAAGGATCCGATGCCGGCAGGCCGCCCAGCTGCTCGAGGCCCTGGCGCAGCCAGCGCACGTCCTCGCCGCGCATGCCGGCGCGCAGCGGCCGCAATTCGCTGGCCTGCGGGCGCCACAGCACCAGGAATTCGCCGAACCAGTAGTCGGCGAGCTCTGCGACCGGCACCTCGACTTCACTGGCACCGATCAGGAGTCTTGCCTGCCCGCCGCTGAGGCCGGAAAGAACGACCTGGCGTGACGAGTTCGATTCATCGACCAGCGACAGGATTGCCGGGCGGTTGATCAGCTTCAGTTGCGCGAGCGAACCGCGCTGCCAGACGCAGGTTAACCCTTGCATGGAGGCCTGCACGCAGCCGAGGCCATTGCCGGCCTGGTATTCCGCGCCCCACATCCGGAACAGCGACGTGAACGCGGAATCCATCGTCGTGCCCGCGGCATCGAGCGTGAGCAGGGCGTCGAGTTCGGGGCGCGGCGGTGGCGGCGGTGCGGGCGCAACGACAGCCGGTGCGGCCGCCTGCGCAACAACCGGCGCCGGCGGCGAATCCCTTTCGGGTATCGCGCGCCAGACGGCGAATCCGAGGAGCGCGGCACCCACGACCGCGCCGGCGAACGTGGCCCAGCGCAGCCACGGTGCGAGCACTGGACGCCCGTAGACTTCCCCGGCCGCGCGGCGCACGAAATCGCTGGTCACGCGATGCTCCTCGCGCGTGTAGGCGCCGAGCAGCGCGCGATCGGCGATGACATTGATGATGCGCGGCACGCCGCGCGACAGACGGTACAGCTCACTGAGCGCGCCGGACGAGAACAGGTCGCGCGTCGCGCCGGCAACACGCAGTCTGTGGCGAATGTAGGCGATGGTTTCCGCGCGCCTGAGCGCCTCCAGGTGATAGCGGCCGGTCACCCGTTGCGCGAGCTGGCGCAGTTCCGGCTTTGCGAGCACGGCGCGAAGTTCGGGCTGGCCGATCAGCAGGATCTGCAGCAGCTTCTGCGTCGCAGTCTCGAGATTGGTCAGCAGCCGTACCTGCTCCAGCACGTCGGCGGAGAGATTCTGCGCTTCGTCCACCATCAGCACGACACGGCGCCCGCGGCCGTGCGCGTCGAGCAGGAAATGCGTCAGCAGGTCCACCAGTGCCTTGACACTACCGCTCGCCGTGGGAAGCACCTGCACGTGCAGCTCGTCGCAGATGCAAAGCAGGAACTCCGCGGGCGTGACGCGCGGGTTCAGTATCAGCGCGACGTCGCAGTGCGGCGGCAACTGCAGCAGCAGGCTTCGCAGCACGGTGGTCTTGCCCGTGCCCACCTCGCCGGTCAGCTGAATGAATCCGCCGGCTTCCGCGATGCCATACGCGAGGTGTGCGAGCGCTTCCGCGTGCCGCTCGCTGAGGTAGAGGTAACGCGGGTCGGGCGTGATCGCGAACGGCTTTTCTGTCAGGCCAAAAAAGCTTGTGTACATGCTTGGGAGACCGCCCGGGCTTCCGCAGGGCGACCATGATGCCTGTAGCTCCCGGGCAGCGCAAAGCCGTCCGTCTGGGGCTGCGGGGACCATTCAGTCGCTGCCGCGCTTGACCACCTCGGTGCCGAACTTGCCGCGGATGCGATCGAGTGCCTCGTCGAGCTTGCCGGACTCCGCGCTCTCACGGGTCGTGAAGAGATCAAGCTGCTGCGCGGGCGCCAGGTCGCTGACGCCGACGCCGAGGAGGCGCACCGCGGCGCGCGGCTGCTCGTCGAGCCAGCGGTCGAGCAGGTCGGCCGCGACCTGCACGACCAGGCGCGTCTCCTGGGTCGGCGGGCTGAAGCTTTTCTGGCGCGTGTAGGTCTCAAAATCGCGCCGGCGCACCTTGATGCTGATCATGCCGGCCTTGAGCTGCCGTGAACGCAGGCGCTCGGCCGTGCGATCCGCCAGGTGCGCGAGCCGCTGTCGCAGTTCCTCGTGGTCCCGGATATCCACGTCGAAGGTTTCCTCGGAGCTGATCTGTTTCTCAGGAGCGTCGGTGACGACCGGGCGGTCGTCGATGCCCGCGGCGCGTTCGCGCATCTCGCGCGTCTCGCGGCGGAACAGCGGCCACAGCACGGATTCTGGCGCACGCCGCAGCTGGCCCAGCGTGTGAATGCCCTGCTGCTCGAGTCTGAAAGCGGTCTTCGCGCCGATGCCGTGCAGGCGGCGCACCGGCATCGGGTCGAGAATCGTCGTGACCTCGTGCGGGGGGATCACCGCGAGGCCGTCGGGCTTGTTCATCTCGGATGCGAGCTTCGCGAGCAGCTTGTTGTGCGAGACGCCGACCGAGGCCGTGAGCCCGGTGCGCAGGCGGATGCGGTTCTTGATCTCGCGCGCCATGTCCCCGGCGCTGCCGAAAAGGCCGATGCTGCCGGTCACGTCGAGGAACGCCTCGTCGAGCGACAGTCCTTCGACGAGATCGGTGAACTGCCCGAATATCTCGAACACCTGCTCCGAGACCTCGCGGTAGCGCTTCATGCGCGGGCGCACGACGACCGCGTGCGGGCAGCGCTTCAGCGCCTCGCGCATCGGCATCGCCGAATGCACGCCGAAGCGGCGCACCTCGTAGCTGGCGGCGGCCACGACGCCGCGCCCGCCGGCGCCGCCGACGACCACCGGCTGGCCGGCAAGTTCCGGGTTGTCGTGCTGTTCGACCGACGCGTAGAAGGCGTCCATGTCCACGTGCAGGATGGCGCGATGCTCGCTCATACGAGTGCGAATACCGTATAGATGAACCCGGCGAGCATCGTGATACCGAGCAGCAGGAAATAGATCGTTCCGATTGCCGTGAGCTTCAGCGCCGTTCTCCAGCGGCCGTCACCGTAGACGACGCGCATCGAACGGTACACGTAGTACGGCAGGAACAGGAACAGCAGGAATTCGAGGAACCCGAACAGGCTGAACAGCGGCAGATCGACGTCCGCCAGCGCATTGAGGCCGACGCCGACCGCGAGCAGCAGGAACATGAAAGCGTGGTTGTGAAGGAACAGCACGAGGTGTTCGATGTAGAGCCGCCGCGGCCGTCGCCAGTAGAAAAGCATGGCCACGGCCGCCATCAGCGGCAGGAACAGGAACATCAATTTCGGCGCGGTCGCGGCGAATTGCTCGAATAGCCGTTCACCGCCGTCGGCCCGGATCTTCATGCAGGCGCGGCTCAATGGTTCCTTGAGCGAGCCGATCAGTGGCAGCGTCAGGTTGACATTGCAATCCGACTCGTTCTTCCCCGTGGCACGCGCCACCGCCGCGGGGGCGACACCGGCTTTCGCGAGTTCCGCGCCCACATCCTTGCGCAATTCGGCCGCCTGTTCCGCGGAGAGCTGCGCCTTGTCGTCGAATTTCACCAGGTCTCCGTCCGGCAGCAGCGCGGAGAGCGCGAAGAACAGGATGCTGACGCCGAGATAGAGCCGGAAAGGGGGCAGGTAGCTCTGGTGGCGGCCCGCGATGAACTCGCGCGTCAGCTCGCCTGGCTTGATTATCAGCAACTTGAGCGTCTTCCAGACGCGGCTGTCGAGATGCAGCAACGAATGCGTGACGTCGCCGGCGACCTCATGCATGGACAGCACGTGCACGTCGAAAGCCTGGCCGCAGTTCTGGCAATGCCGGCCTGCGACCTCGGCGCCGCAGTTCAGGCAACGCTTCTGCTCGAGGGCCGCGGGAACGATTTCCTCGCGCGGCTTGAATACGCGACGGTCGCATTGCACGCGGCCGCTGAAACGCTGCAGCGTCTCGGTCCGCATCCGGGTCGCGCTGTTCTCGAGGTAATTGTCGAGGGCCGCGAGGCTTTCCACCCGGTACTGGACGCGCCGGCGCTGGCGCTCGCCGGGCGGCGTTTCCGTTGCCTGGATGCTGGCGCCCAGGAAGCCGGCGCAGGTCAGCACGTCGCGGACGTGGCCCGGCAGCCACGCATCGTAGTCCGCGACGATGTCCGGGTCGAGTTGGCACTCGACTTCGTATATCAAGTTGGATGACACGTTGCGGCTCGTTGCGAGCGACAACGCGGATCTTAGCTCAGCACACCTGGAGGCGCTCGATATGCCTCAGTTTTCCGTGGTCCGGAAGCCGGTAAAACCGCCTCAGGTCAGCCAGCCAGCCGCCGTCCCCGGAGCGGCAAAGCGCCCGCAGCCGCGGTTCGAGCCTCGCGCAGAAACGCGCGGCGTAGCGGCTCGCGCGCCGGTAGAGAGATTCCCTGCCGGCCGCGAGCGCCGGATCGATGCGTGCCCGCCTGAATAGCAGCGGATGCAGCTCGGCGGGAAAGCGATGCGGTTCACGGCGATGCAGCAGCAGGAAGCTCGCGATGTACTTGTCGATTTCCGCCTGCAGTTCCAGCGTCATCAGCGAGACCGGCCGGTCGTGCTCCGCATGATGGGCGACGCACAGGAAATGGCTGATGCCCTCGAGAGCCGTCCAGCAGTCCGCGACATTGCGGTGGTCGAGTTCGTCGTTCGGATCGTGCGACTCGAGCCGCCCCAGCATCGCAGGGTCGAGAAACAGCGACATGCAGAGTTCGTCGTCGTCGGTCGTGACGAAAAGCTGTTCGTCGCCCGGTGCATCGGGGCAGTCGCCGGGCAATTGCTGGCGCTCGGTGACCAGGAAGTCCAGGACGCTGCAGCCGATGCGGAGATCATAGATCCCGGTCAGCAGCAGCTCGAGTTTCGAGAGCGCTGCGACGGTCATGTCAGTGAGCGGCGGAGCCGGCGGCGAGCGGCTGGATGCCGAGGCGCATCAGCAGGCGGTGCGCGCGCCGGCTGCCGGTCCGGTGCCACAACTCGTAGAGACGCAGCAGGTCGCGCTGGGAATGCTGTGCGGCGCTGTCGCTGATGTCGTTCAGCGCGTCCACCAGCGGCTGGAACTTGTCCTCGAGTTCCGCGAACACGGTTGCGAGCACCCGACGCGGCCCGCGTGGCGCGGACTGTGCGAGCGCGCCGTAGGCGCGGCCGCCCATCGCGATGTGGTAGTCGATGTCCACGAGCCGGCGCGGGAACCCGCCCGCGAGGAATCCGGACACGAACAGCGCGACGTCTCCGAGGCGCTGGAGCAGGCGGAAACGCTGCTCATCATCCCTGGCTTCGAGCGCCTCGGCGAACAGCAGAGCGAGCGGCTTCAGTTGCGCGCCATCCGGGCCGGGCTCGAACAGCGCCTCGGTGCG
>JBATEA010000175.1:0-2981 GCA_049663745.1 Steroidobacteraceae bacterium
CTTCGCATCCTCGCGCAACGGGATCGTGTCGGTCACGACCAGCTCGTCCAGCGCCGAAGTGGCGATCCGCTCGACCGCCGGCCCCGACAGCACCGGATGGGTGATGTAGGCCGTCACGCGCGTTGCACCCTCGTCCTTCAGCGCCTGCGCCGCCTGGCACAGCGTGCCCGCCGTGTCCACCAGGTCATCGACCATCACGCAGGACTTGCCGCGCACGTCGCCGATGTTGTTCATCACCTGGGACTCGTTGGCGCGCGCCCGTCGCTTGTCGATGATCGCGAGGTCTGCATTGTCCAGCCGGCGCGCCAGCGCCCTGGCGCGGACCACGCCGCCGACATCCGGCGACACCACGATCATGTTCTCGTACTTCTGCTTCCACACTTCGCCCAGCAGCACGGGCGAGGCATACACATTGTCCACCGGCACATCGAAGAAGCCCTGGATCTGGTCGGCATGCAGATCCACCGTCAGCACGCGGTGCACGCCCGCGCGGCCGATCATGTCGGCCACCAGCTTCGCCGTGATCGGCACCCGCATCGCGCGCTGCCGCCGGTCCTGGCGTGCATAGCCGAGGTACGGAATCACCGCGGTGATCCGCCCCGCCGAGGCGCGCCGGCAGGCGTCCGCCATGACCAGGAGCTCCATCAGGTGCTCGTTGGCCGGCGGACAGGTCGATTGCACCAGGTAGACGTCCTTGCCGCGGACGTTTTCCATGATCTCGACCTGTATCTCGCCGTCGCTGAACCGGCCGACCAGCGCGCGGCCCAGCGGCTGCATCAGATGGCGCACGATGTCCTGCGCGAGCATCGGATTCGCATTGCCGGTGAACACCGCCATCGTGGACTGATCCACGCGAGTCTCCCTCATGGCGACGTGCTTCGCGCGCCGCGCATCAACTGGCTGGGGTGGAAGGATTCGAACCTTCGCATGACGGAATCAAAATCCGTTGCCTTACCACTTGGCGACACCCCATTCGTCAACCCTGCCCATGCCGGGCCCGTTCAGCCGCCACGCGTTCCTGCAGCGGCGACCGGTCGAGGCCTCGTGCCACGAATCCCGACCACTCGCCCGGCAGGCCCGACAGCGCCGCTTCGGCCTGCGCCCGCTCGGCAAAACCGGCGAACACGCAACTGCCGGTTCCGGTCAGGCGCGCCGTACCCCGCCGCGCGAGCCAACCGAGCGCCCTGGCGACTTCAGGGTAGCGCCCGGTCGTCACTGGCGCGCAATCGTTGCGTCCGCCTGCCTGCAGGAAGGCGCGGATTGTCAGGCTCGGAGAATTCCTTGTCAATTCAGAAGCCTGAAACACCTCGGCCGTGCTGACGCCGACCCCCGGGAATATGACCGCGTAATGCGTGGGCGGCAGGTCCATCGGCGTCAGGCGCTCGCCGACGCCCTCCCCCCAGGCGCTATGACCCTGAATGAAAAGGGGCAAGTCGGCACCCAGTTCGCGGCCTAAAGCCGCCAGCCGCTCCACTGGCCAGCGAAGGCCCCAGATTTCGTTCAGTGCGACCAGGGTCGTCGCTGCGTCGGAACTGCCGCCTCCGAGGCCTCCCTGGATCGGAATGCGCTTGGTGATCCGGATGCCCACGCCCTTGCGGGAGTCCGATGCAGCCTGGAGCCGCCGCGCAGCGCGCACCGTGAGGTCCGAATCCGCAGGTATCGACGACGGGCCTTCGAGCCGGCGGATTTCGCCGTCCTCGCGCAACTCGAAGGACAGGTCATCCACCCGGTCGATGAGTTGATAGGCGGTCTGCAATTCATGGTAGCCATCCGCGCGACGGCCGAGAACGTGCAGGAACAGGTTGAGCTTGCCCGGGGCAGGCCAGGCCGGCGGCCTCACGGCGGCAGCCGCCATCTGGAAACGACGAGGCGAAGCCGCGCAGTCTCCGACTCGATTTCGATGCGCGCCGGCAGCACCAGCCGGCCGACTGGGTCATAACGGGCATAGCGCAGCCGCCAGCCCGCCTGTTCAAGTGCCGACAGGCGGCCATCGGCCCCGATATTTTCCTGGTGCGGCCGGTCGGGTGCGGGCACGCCGACGAGCCAATACCGCAGTTCGGCGATCGGTAGCGGCGCGCCGATTTCCGACGCAACGTATGCGCGGGCGGCGTCGCCTGCAATCGACGCGCCGTTGGCGTCGGTGACCGTCATCTGCGCGCCATCGAGGCGGATCGAAAGCGCCTTGCCGCCCAGCGGCCCGCGCAGCTCGATTGCAGCTGTCGCTCCCTGCTGCCGCCAGGCGAAACCGCCCGAGAAGCCCTCGTCGGCGGTCGCAACGGCGACGCGGCCATCGAGCGTCCAGGACTCCAGTGCCTGCAGCTCCGCCCGGCGCGCGGGCCAGCTTCCCGCATCGACCGGCGGCGGCAGGGACACGCAGCCGCCGGCGAGGGCGAGGAAAGCGCAGGCTGCGGCGACTCGGATCACCGGGGGTGGCGCTCGATGGCGCGCTGGAGCGGCCTGCTTTCGGGATTCTCCGCGAGCGCCTGGTCCCAGATGTGCCGCGCTTCGTCCTTGCGGCCCAGCATCCACAGCGTTTCGCCGAGGTGCGCGGCGACCTCGGGGTCCCGGGAATTGTCCCAGGCGCGCTCGAGCCAGCCGCGGCCCTCATCGGGCTTGCCCTGACGCACCAGCGCCCATCCCATGGAATCCTGGATCGCGAAGCTGTCGGGCTTGTCCACGAGCGCGCGCTCAATCAGCCGCTGGCCTTCATCGATCGCGATCGACCGGTCGACCAGCGTGTAGCCGAGGCCATTGAGCGTCACGGGATCATTGGGGCGCCGCTCGGCAACCGCACGCATGTCGGCGACCGCCTCGGTCAGCCGGTCGAGCCGTTCCATCAGGAAACCGCGCGCAAGCAACAGGTCGTCATCCGGCATCACCGTGAGCGCGCGATCCATGAGCGCCACCGCCTGGTCGCCCTTCCCTTCATCGACGAGTGCCGAGCCGACGCTCGCGATCAGGTCGCGGGCCGCCCCGGGCTC
>JBATEA010000176.1:0-1568 GCA_049663745.1 Steroidobacteraceae bacterium
CTGGTATCCCGTGAACTGCGCGGCAGGCTGCGTGGTTCCACGGTCCGCGCGGTCGGCCGGCGCGCGAAATACCTGCTGATCGCGACCGATACCGGCACCGCAATCCTGCACCTCGGCATGTCCGGCAGCCTGCGCGTGATGGAAGCGTCGGCGCCGCCGCTCGCGCACGATCACGTGGACATCGTGCTGGATTCCGGGCGCTGCCTTCGCTTCAACGATCCGCGCCGCTTCGGCTGCCTGCTGTTCACGGCGGGCGACCCGCTGCGCCATCGGCTGCTCGCCGGTCTTGCAGTGGAACCGCTGTCACGGGACTTCCAAGGCGCGGCCTTGTGGCGCCGCGCGCGCCGTCGCCGGGTTTCCATCAAGGCTTTCATCATGGATTCGCGCTCCGTCGTCGGAGTCGGAAACATTTACGCCAGCGAGGCCCTGTTTCGCGCAGGCATCCGCCCCGGGCTCGCCGCCGGAAAGGTCAGCCGCGCGCGCATGGCCGTGCTGGTCACGCGGATCCGCGAGGTGCTGACCGAGGCGATCGGCGTCGGCGGCACGACGCTCAGGGATTACGTGGACCCGTCGGGTATGCCGGGCTACTTCCGCCAGAAACTGTTCGTTTACGAGAGGGCCGGCAAGCCCTGCCGGATCTGTCGCACGCCGATCCGGCAGTTCGTGCAGGGCCAGCGCAGCACCTACTGGTGCCCGCGCTGCCAGCGCTAGCGCGCGATCTTCAGGTCGCCGGCCGCGCGGCGCGCCGCCTGGCCAGCGCTTCGACGACGACGGGATGGACGAATCGCGAGATGTCGCCGCCCAGCATCGCGATCTCGCGCACCATCGTCGACGAAATGAACGTGAACTGTTCCTTGGGCGTCAGGAAGACGTAGTCCACGTCCGGCGCAAGATGGCGGCTCATGTTCGCCAGCTGGAACTCGAATTCGAAGTCGGAAATCGCACGCAGGCCGCGGAGAACGATCTGGCTGCCCTGCTCCTTCGCGAAATCGACGGTCAGGCCCGCATAGCCGATCACTTTGACATTCGGCAGGTCGCCGACGACCTTGCGCGCGAGGTCCACGCGCTCGTCCAGCGAAAAGAGCGGCGCCTTGTAGGGATTCGCCGCGATGCCGACGACCACGCGGTCGAATATGGCGGACGCGCGCCGCACCAGGTCCTGATGACCATTGGTGATCGGATCGAATGTGCCGGGATAGACGGCGACTCGTTTCGGATTCATCTCAGCGCCAGATGATAACCGACCGCACCTGCCTTGCCCGATCGGTGCAGTGTCCAGCCCGCAGGCAACGGCGGCGGGCCATTCTTCGCCGGCGCCTCGAGGTAGACGCGGGCAGCCGGTGAAAGCCAGCCGCCGGAGTCCAGTTTCCCGAACGTCTCGGCCAACAGGCCGGACTGGAAAGGCGGGTCGAGAAACACGATGTCGAAGCGCTCGGGCGGGCCATCGAGCCATCGAAGGGCGTCGGCCTGGACGATGACCGCGCGCTCTGCGCCAAGACCCGAGATTGTCTCGCGCAGCCGCTCGGCGGCGAGCCGGTCGGATTCGACGAAAGTCGCCGCGGCCGCGC
>JBATEA010000177.1:0-1950 GCA_049663745.1 Steroidobacteraceae bacterium
GAATTCCGCGGCGCGCGCTACATCCACATCCTGGTGCCCTGCCCGCTCGGCTGGGGCCACGACTCCGCGGCGACGATCAGGATCGCGCGCCTCGCCAAGGAGACTGGGCTGTTCCCTGTATTCGAGGCCGAAGGCAGCAAGGTGACCCACGTCTCGAAGATCAAGCGCAAGCTGCCGGTCGAGGAGTACCTGCGGCCGCAGCAGCGTTTCGCGCATCTGTTCAAGGACCCGCCGCGCCGCGACATCATCGACCAGATCCAGCAGCTGGCCGACCGCAACATCCTCCGCTACCGGCTGCTCGACGACGTGGAGCGCCGTGCATGAAAACCATGCCTTTCGCCATCACACTCGATCCGGGCTCGAGCCTCGCCAACCGGACGGGATCCTGGCGCACCGTCCGCCCTGAGTACGTCGATCGGCTGCCGCCCTGCAATCACGCCTGCCCGGCGGGCGAGAACATCCAGGGCTGGCTGTTCCATGCCGAATCCGGCCACTACGAAGAAGCCTGGCGCGTGCTGGTGCGGGACAACCCGCTGCCCGCAGTGATGGGCCGGGTCTGCTATCACCCCTGCGAAACCGCCTGCAACCGTGTGCAGCTCGACGAGGGCGTCGGCATCAATGCGATCGAGCGTTTCCTCGGCGACGAGGCGCTGCGTTGCGGCTGGAAATTTCCAGTGCCTTCCGCCACGACGGGCAAGCGCGTGCTGGTCGTCGGGGCCGGGCCGTCGGGTTTGTCGGCTGCCTATCAGCTCGCGCGCCTCGGTCACGAAGTGACCATCCGCGAGGCGCGCACGGCGCCGGGCGGCATGATGCGCTTCGGTATTCCCAAGTACCGCCTGCCGCGCGAGGTGCTGGACGCGGAGATCCGGCGTGTCCTCGACCTTGGCATTACGCTCAGGCTCGGCTCGAAGGTGACGAACATACTCGATGCGATGCGCGGTGGCGGCTTCGATGCGGCGTTCCTGGCAGTCGGGGCGCACATCGCCAGGCGCGCCTACATTCCCGCGGGCAGTGCAGCAAGAATGCTCGATGCCATATCCGTGCTGCGCAGCATGGAGGGAGGCGAAAAGCCGCTGCTTGGCCGGCGCGTCGTGGTCTACGGAGGCGGCAACACGGCCGTCGATATGGCACGCACGGCCAGGCGTCTTGGCGCCGAGGAGTCGATCATCGTCTATCGCCGCACGCGCGAAAAGATGCCGGCGCACGATTCGGAACTCGAGGAAGCGCTGCAGGAGGGCGTGCTCGTCAGGTGGCTCAGCACCATCAAGCAGGCAGGCGACTCGTCCATCACCGTCGAAAAGATGCAGCTCGACGCCAAGGGCAATCCGCAACCGACGGGCGAGTTCGAAACGCTCGAGGCGGATTGCGTGGTGCTCGCGCTCGGGCAGGACGTGGACCTGTCGCTACTCGATGGCGTGCCGGGTCTCGAAGTCCAGGACGGCGTCGCGAAGGTGGGGCCGGACATGATGACCGGGTATCCCGGCATCTTCGCGGGCGGCGACATGGTGCGAGGCGAGCGCACCGTCACGGTTGGCATCGGCCACGGCAAGCTCGCGGCGCGCCACATCGACGCCTGGCTGCGGGGCACGACCTGGGTGCACCCGGAGAGCCACGAACTCGCGACTTACGACAAACTCAATACCTGGTACTACTCGGATGCCCCGAAGTCCCGGCAGCCGGTTCTCGACGCGATTCGCCGCCAGTCCACGTTCGAGGAAGTCGTGGGTGGCTTCGACGAGATCACGGCGCAGTTCGAGGCGCGGCGCTGCCTCTCCTGCGGCAACTGCTTCGAGTGCGACAATTGCTACGGCGTGTGCCCCGACAACGCCGTCATCAAGCTCGGACCCGGCCAGCGTTACCAGTTCAATTACGATTACTGCAAAGGCTGTGGACTGTGTGTCTCCGAGTGCCCGTGCGGTGCGATACGCACGGTGCCCGAAGATATCTGAG
>JBATEA010000178.1:0-1881 GCA_049663745.1 Steroidobacteraceae bacterium
GCCGTGGCAAGCGGCGGCAAGCCGGCGACCTCGAGTTCACCGCTCGCGACGTCCTTCAGCGGATGGCCGTCAATTTCATCCAGGTGGGCCACGAGCCAGGGATCGATCCGCTCCGTCAGCAGCAGCACCTCGACGCCGCGCGCGCGCAGGCCCTCGAGCTGCGGGCTGCTGCGCGCCGCCGCGGCATTGTCCGAAAGCAGGTAATAGACCTGCTTCTGCCCCGCGGGCATGCGCGCGAGGTATTCGGCCACGGAATGGAACTCGCCATCGCCGGCGGTCGATGCGAACCGCAGCAGCGGCAGGATCCGCTCGCGATCGCCCGGGTCCTCGATGACGCCTTCCTTCAGAACATTGCCAAATTCCTTCCAGAATGTCCGGTACTTGTCCGGCTCATCGGCGGCGAGCCGGGCGAGCATCTCGAGCACGCGGCGCGTGATTGCGCCCCTGATCGCCTGGACCTCGGCGTCCTGCTGCAGCAGCTCGCGCGACACATTGAGCGGCAGGTCGGCGGAGTCGACGATGCCCTTGATGAAGCGCAGGTACAGCGGCAGGAACTGCTCGGCATCGTCCAGGATGAAGACGCGCCGGACATAGAGCTTCAGCCCGCGCGGTGAATCGCGGTTGTAAAGATCGAATGGCGCGGCAGACGGCACGTAGAGCAGCGTCGTGTACTCGCGCCTTCCCTCGACCTGGTTGTGGCTCCATGCCAGCGGCTCCGCGGCGTCGTGGGAAACGTGACGGTAAAACTCCCGGTAATCGTCGTCACTGAGCTCCTGGCGTGGCCGCGTCCAAAGGGCCTGTGCCTGGTTCACGCGGTCGTATTCCCCCTTGCCGCCATCCGGCCGCAGCAGCACCGGGAATGCGATGTGATCCGAGTAGCGACGGATCAGTGCGCGCAGGCGGAACGGGTCGGCGAACTCCGCTGCATCCTCCTTCAGGTGCAGCGTCACAGTCGTGCCGGGCTCTTCGCGCGTGATGGTCTCGAGCGTGAATTCGCCTGCGCCGTCAGAGCTCCAGCAGACGCCAGCGGCAGGCTCGCTGCCGGCGCGGCGCGAGCGCACCTCGACGCGGTCGGCGACGATGAATGCCGAATAGAAGCCGACGCCGAACTGCCCGATCAGCTGGCTGTCCTTCTGTTCGTCGCCGGTCAGGCGCGCAAAGAATTCGGCGGTGCCGGATTTCGCGATCGTGCCGAGGTGCTCCGCCGCCTCCTCGCGTGTCATGCCGATCCCGGTGTCTGCGACGGTCAGGCTGCGGCTCTTCGAGTCGAAATCGACGCGGATCTCGTAGCGCTGGGAGCCGCCCGCTAGTGCCGGATCGCCAAGCGCCGCAAAACGCAGCCGGTCACAGGCGTCCGAGGCATTGGATATCAGCTCCCGCAGGAAAATCTCGCGGTGGCTGTACATCGAATGGATCATCAGCCGCAACAGGCGGCTGACCTCGGCCTGAAACCCGCGGGTTTCGGTCGCGTGCTCGCTCATCGGCGCCTCCAGGCGATCGGAGAGCGCTAATGGTGGCACGGAATGCGCGATTCAAGGGTGCCCGGGCGGGAACCCGCGCCGGTTCAGCTGCGGCGGGGGCTCCGCAGGGCTGGCCAGAGGCCCAGTCGATGCCGCAGCGCGCAGACCAGGTCATCGAGCTCGTCGAACAACTGCGCAATTCTTTCCATCGCGGGTGGCGGCCGGGCGCTCAGCGCCGGCCGTTGACGGGCGCCGGCTCGACCGGCTCTTCGCCGTTCTCGTTGCGCCAGGTCGTGCGGACCTTGTCGGCCCAGGTCTTGTAGTTCGAGTACTTCATGAGTTCGCGCGAGATCGTGCCGTGGCGGCTCACGGCGGCGCCGCGGCGCGGCACGCGCGGCGTGGCATCCGGCGCGCCACGGTC
>JBATEA010000179.1:0-5754 GCA_049663745.1 Steroidobacteraceae bacterium
ACCTATCCCCAGCTCTACGTCAATGGCGAACTGGTCGGCGGCTGCGACATCGTCCTCGAGATGTACCGCAGCGGCGAATTGCAGACCCTGCTGCAGGAAGCCGGCGCGATCGCCTGAGACCGCGTCACTCCGGGGCCGGCTCCAGCATCGGATTCGGCGGCCCTTCGTCCGTCGTGTCCTTCAGGCGCCGCACAGCCGCATCGTAGAGCGGTCGGAACTGGTTGCACACGGCGCAAAAGAGTTCCGCGGTCCGCTCCGCATCGTACGCTGCCGAATGCGCATCCTCCGAATTCCACCCGAGTCCCGCCGCCAGCACCGCGCGCGACAGCACGGTCTGCCCGTAGGCGACGCCCGCGAGCGTCGCAGTGTCGAAGCACGAGAAGGGATGGAAGGGGTTGCGCTTGATCCCGGCGCGGGCCGCGGCCGCATTCAGGAATCCGAGGTCGAATGAGGCGTTGTGGCCGACCAGGATCGCGCGGGTGCAGTCCTGCTCGCGGATCACGCGGCGTACTTCCCGGAAAATCACGCCCAGCGCGTCGCCCTCGGCGACGGCGATTCGCAATGGATGCCAGGGATCAATGCCATTGACCGCGAGCGATGCCGGATCGAGGCGGCCGCCTTCGAACGGCCGGACGTGCTCACGGATCGTCATTTCCCGGACGAGCCGCCCCTGCTCATCGATCCGCAGCAGAACGGCCGCGATCTCGAGCAGCGCATCGGTCGCCGAGTTGAAGCCGCCAGTCTCGACGTCGACGACCACCGGCAGGAAGCCGCGAAAGCGATCGCGCATCATCACCGATGTTGCATTCATGTCCGGACCGCCGCCGGTGCCAGTCTCCACGCAAGTTTTTCGCCCGCAAGCAGCGGCACCAGCGTGCCGTTCCCGAGCGGGTAGGAATCCGGGATCTTCCAGGCCTCGCGCGCGAGCGTAATGCTGCCTTCGTTGCGCGGCAATCCGTAGAAATCCGCTCCGTGATGGCTCGCGAATGCCTCGAGCCTGCCGAGGGCCCCGGCCTTCTCGAACACCTGCGCATAGATCTCGATCGCGGCATGCGCCGAGAAGACACCGGCGCAGCCGCAGGAGGACTCCTTGTCGGCGCGCGCGTGCGGGGCGCTGTCGGTGCCGAGGAAGAAGCGCGGGTCGTTACCGGTGGCCGCGGCGACCAGTGCCTCGCGGTCGCGCTCGCGCTTCAGGAGCGGCAGGCAATAGAGGTGCGGCCGCAGGCCTCCCTCGAACATCGCACCGCGGTTCAGCAGCAAGTGTTGCGGCGTCAGTGTCGCCGCGACCTGCGGTCCCTGTGTGCGCACGAACTCGACGCCGGCGGCGGTCGTGACGTGTTCCAGCACGATTCTCAGCTTCGGGAATTGCCGCACCAGCGGCGCCAGTTCGCGCTCGATGAAGACGGCCTCGCGATCGTAGGGGTCGACCGCGCCACCCGTGACCTCGCCGTGAAGCTGCAGCACGACGTCGCGTTCCTCCATGCGTGCGAGCACCGCCTGGCAGCGCGCGAGCGACGTGACGCCGGCATCCGAATGCGTCGTGGCCCCGGACGGGTAGTACTTGACCCCACAGACGAAGCCGCTCGCTCCTGCGCGGTCGATTTCCGCCGGCGCGGTGTGGTCGGTCAGGTACAGCGTCATCAGCGGCTCGAAGCGGGTGCCGGCCGGCAATGCAGCGAGGATGCGCTCCCGGTAGAGTCGCGCGGACTCGACCGTCGTGACGGGCGGCCTGAGATTGGGCATGACGACGGCGCGGCCGAACTGCCTTGCGCTGAACCCGACCACGGCCGCGAGCGCATCGCCGTCCCGGAGGTGCAGGTGCCAGTCGTCCGGCCGAGTGATCGTCAATGTGTTCATCTGGCTCGGCAACGGAATGCAACCTTGACCCGCAGGCACTGCAGCTAGGATCATATCGGGCCGGCCGCCGGCATGGGAGAGTTGCCGAGGTTCCTGAATGGCTGACGGCCCGCAATCTGACGACCTCGATCCGCTCGAGACCCAGGAGTGGCTCGAATCGATCGACTCGGTGCTCAAGGTGCACGGGCCGGTCCGCGCGCATTTCCTGCTGGACCGGCTCATCGACCATGCGCGCCGTTCCGGCGCCTACCTGCCGTTCAAGGCAAATACTGCCTACCTGAATACGATCCCCGTGTCGCGGGAGAAGCCATATCCAGGCGATCGCGCGCTCGAACGCCGAGTCGAAGCGCTGATCCGCTGGAATGCAGTCGCGATGGTCGTGCACGCGAATCGCGTCAGTTCCGAATACGGCGGCCACATCGCGACCTATGCGTCGTCGGCGACGCTTTACGAAGTCGGATTCAACCATTTCTGGCGCGCACCCTCGGAGCATCACCGCGGCGACATGATCTACGTCCAGGGTCACTCGAGCCCGGGCCTGTATGGGCGCGCGTACCTCGAGGGTCGACTGAGCGAAGAGCAGTTGCGGCATTTCCGCCAGGAAGTCGCCGGCAATGGCCTGTCCTCATACCCGCATCCCTGGCTGATGCCCGACTTCTGGCAGTTCCCGACCGTATCGATGGGGCTCGGGGCGCTGCAGGCGATCATGCAGGCGCGCTTCATTCGTTACCTGGAGCACCGCGAACTGGTCGAGCCCTCCGACCAGAAAGTCTGGTGCTTCCTCGGCGACGGCGAGATGGACGAGCCTGAATCGATGGGCGCGCTCACGATGCCGGTGCGCGAGAAGCTCGATAACCTGGTGTTCGTGATCAACTGCAACCTGCAGCGCCTGGACGGGCCGGTTCGAGGCAACGGGAAGATCATCCAGGAACTCGAAGCTGCATTCCTCGGCGCGGGATGGAATGTCATCAAGGTCATCTGGGGCAACCGCTGGGATCCGCTGCTTGCGCGGGACACGTCAGGCCTCCTCCGCAAACGGATGGAGGAGGCGGTCGACGGCGAATACCAGAATTTCAAGGCCAAGGGCGGCGCCTACACGCGTGAACAGTTTTTCGGCAAGTACCCGGAACTCCGGGAACTCGTTGCGAACATGTCGGACGACGAGATCGCGCTGCTGAACCGCGGCGGCCACGACTCACGCAAAGTCTGGAATGCCTATGCGGCGGCCGTGGCTCACAAGGGCCGGCCGACCGTCATCCTCGCCAAGACGGTGAAGGGCTATGGCATGGGCAAGGCCGGCGAGGCGTTGAATGTCACGCACCAGCAGAAGAAACTCGACGACGAGGCGCTGAAGGCTTTTCGCGACCGGTTCAAGATCCCGATTTCGGACGAGGAGATCGCCCGGCTGCCATTCTTCCGCCCGGACGAGGCAAGCCCCGAGATGCAATACCTGCGGGGCCGCCGCAAGTCATTGGGCGGCAACCTGCCGGTGCGTCGCAGCACGGCACCGCCGTTGGCCGTTCCGGCGCTCGCCGCTTTCAAGTCGTTGCTCGACGGCAGCGACGGTCGCGAGATCTCGACCACGATGGCCTTCGTCAGGATTCTGACCCAGCTCCTGAAGGACAAGAACATCGGCTCGCATGTCGTGCCGATCGTGCCGGACGAGGCGCGCACCTTCGGCATGGAGGGCCTGTTCCGCCAGGTCGGCATCTATTCGTCGGTCGGCCAGCTGTACACGCCCCAGGACGCGGACCAGCTGATGTACTACCGCGAGGACCGCAAGGGACAGATGCTCGAAGAAGGCATCAACGAGGCCGGCGCGTTCTGCTCCTGGATGGCGGCGGGAACAGCCTACGCGAACCACGGGATCAACATGATCCCGATGTACGTCTTCTATTCGATGTTCGGATTCCAGCGCATCGGCGACTTCGCCTGGGCTGCCGGCGATATGCAGGTGCGCGGCTTCCTGATCGGCGCAACCGCGGGGCGTACCACACTCGCCGGCGAGGGACTCCAGCACCAGGACGGCCATAGCCATCTGCTGGCCTCGACCATCCCGAACTGCGTTTCCTACGACCCCTGCTATGCCTATGAGCTCGCGATCATCATGCAGGACGGCCTGCGGCGGATGTATGCGGAGCGGGAGAGGGTCTTCTATTACGTGACCTGCATGAACGAGAATTACGCCCAGCCGCGAATGCCGAAGGGTGTCGAGCAGGGCGTATTGCGCGGCATGTACCTGCTGCACATCGGCGGGCGCGGCCCGGTCAGGGCCACGTTGCTGGGCTCCGGCACGATCCTGCGCGAAGCGCTGGCCGCAGCACAGATCCTGGAGTCGGAGTACAAGATCCCCGCTGATGTGTTCAGCGTGACGAGCTTTTCAGAGCTGCGACGTGAGGCGCTGGCCGCCGAACGCGAGGCGATGCTGCATCCCGGCTCCAGGCTCCGCACGCCGTATGTGCGCGAATGCCTGAGCGGGCGTGAAGGCCCGTTCATCGCGGCGACGGATTACATGAAGATCGTCGCAGACCAGATCCGCCAGTGGGTGCCGGGCCCTTACGTGACGCTTGGCACCGACGGCTTCGGCCGCAGCGATTCGCGCGAGGCCCTGCGCGGATTCTTCGAGGTCGACAGGCGCTGGATCGTCGTCGCCACGCTGAAGGCGCTGGCGGACGACGGAAAGACGGAAATTGCGACAGTCGCCTCGGCGATAAAGCAGTTTGGCATCGACCCGTCGAAACCGAATCCACTGGTTTCCTGATCGCGATCGTGGCCAGGCGCATCACCGTCAGCGTGCCCGACCTCGGTGACTTCAAGTATGTCGAGGTCATCGACGTGCTGGTCGCCCCCGGCGCCGAGATCGCCGTCGAAACCCCGCTGATCACGCTCGAAACCGACAAGGCCGCGATGGACGTCCCGTCTACGGCTGCAGGGCGCGTCGCCGAGCTGCACATCAAGAAGGGCGACCGGGTTTCCAAGGGCGATCCGATCCTGGTGCTCGAAGCCGAGGGCCCGGCGGCTGTCTCCTCCGCGGGACCGGTGGCCGTGGCCCAGCCTGTCGCGGCGCCCGTTGCGGTCAATCCGGCCGCCGCGACCGCGATGGTTGAAGTCCGGGTGCCGGATCTCGGTGATTTCAGGGACGTCGAGGTCATCGATGTGCTGGCCGCGACCGGCGACAACGTCGCACTCGAGTCGCCACTGATCACGCTCGAAACCGACAAGGCGACGATGGACGTGCCGTCGTCGGCCGCAGGCAGGATCGTGGCGATGCATGTTGCAAAGGGCGCGCGCGTCAGTGCCGGGGACCTGGTGGCGATCGTGCAGGGCACGGCCGCGGCGGCTCCGGCTCCCGCCCCGGCGGATACGCCGGTGATGAGTCCGGCACCAACGCCTGCCGCGGTCGCGGTCGGCGACGCCAGAACGCCCGTGCCGACGCCGGCGGTCCAGGCCGGTTCCTCGCGCGCCCACGCCGGTCCCGCCGTTCGGCAACTGGCGCGCGAACTCGGCGTGGACCTGGCGAAAGTGAAGGGCTCGGGCGTCAAGGGGCGCATCACCCAGGACGACGTCAAGGCTTTCGTCAAGCGTGTGATCACGGCGGCACCGGCGGCGCCGGCTGCGAGCCCGCTGCCCCGCGTGCCGGACGTTGATTTCGCCGCCTTCGGCCCGGTGGAAGTGCGCCCGCTGGGACGAATCCAGAAAATTTCCAGCACGCGACTGCAGGCGAGCTGGGTCAACATCCCGCACGTCACGCAGCACGAAGAGGCGGATGTCACCGAACTCGAAGCGCTGCGCGCGTCGCTGAAGGAGCGCGCGGCCAGCCTCGGCATCAAGCTGACGCCGCTCGCTTTCGTCGCACGCGCCTGCGCGAGTGTCATCGCGCAGTTCCCGAATTTCAAC
>JBATEA010000180.1:0-2483 GCA_049663745.1 Steroidobacteraceae bacterium
GGGCTGCCGCGGCCGCAGTCTGGGCACCAGCATTGGCACCTTGCGCCGGTAGTCCTGGTACGAGGCGCCATGCTCGGCGACGAGGTCCCGTTCCTCGAACTGGATCGCCAGCACGATATATGCCGTCGTCGCGACCGCGAACACGAGGTGCGCCAGCGTCATATGCGGCGTCGCCCAGAATGCGAGCAGGAAACCAAAGTAGAGCGGGTGGCGCACCAGCCGGTATGGCAGGGGCGTGCGGAACGACACGGGCGTGTACGGCTTCCCGACGAGTGGCAGCCACACCTGCCGCAAGCCGAACAAATCGAAGTGATTGATGAGGAATGTGACGACGAGCACCTGCGCCCAGCCGGCGGCGAACAACGCCCACAGCAGGGCACTCGCGCCAGTATTCTCGACCGTCCAGATCTCGATTCCGATCGGTCGCCACTGCCAGAAGAGCAAGAGCAACGCGAGGCTCGCGCACAGCACATAGGTGGAGCGCTCGATGGTCCACGGGATGATCTGCGTCCAGCGTTCCTTGAACCAGCGTCGCGCCATCACGCTGTGCTGCACGGCGAACACCATGAGCAGCGCGCAATCGATCGCGATGGCCGCAGCCAGCGAGCCTCCGAGCGGCCCGTCGAGACGGCGGGGCACGACGAATCCGCCGACGAAAGCGATGGCGTAGAGGAACGTCGCCAGGAAGACGACATAGCACGCGAGACCGTAGGTAAAGAACAGCAGTCGCTTGGTCATGATGATACCTCCCGAGGTGCGGCAAATCGTGAGCCGCCGCATCCGCCGCGCCAATGGGTCCTTTGTCCCGATTGGGCTAAGATCGCGGGCCCAGACCCAGGACAAATGTCCCGGTGAGGCCGATGGCCAACACCAAGCAGTTCCAGCAGCACATTCGGTACCTGCAGGCGTCGGACGGCGCGCGCCTGGCATGGGCGGAGTCGGGGAACGGCCCAGTGATCGTCAAAGCCGCCAACTGGCTGACGCATCTCGAATACGAATGGGAGAGCCCGGTCTGGAGGCATTGGCTCCAGTTCTTTTCCGGGCAATTCCGCCTCGTGCGCTACGACGAGCGCGGCTGCGGGCTGAGCGCGTCGCAGCTCGGCGATCTCTCGCTCGATCGTTGGGTGTCGGACCTCGAATCGGTCGTCGATGCCGCCCAGCCGGGCGGGCCGGTGACCTTGCTCGGCATCTCGCAAGGTGCGGCGGCGTGCATCGGATATGCGCTGCGGCATCCCGATCGCGTGGCACGGCTGATCCTCTATGGCAGCTATGCGCGCGGCGCCTATCGGCGCGGCACGCCGGAATCGCAAGCCGTCTACCGCGCCATGGTCGAGCTTGCGCGCGCGGCCTGGGGCAGCGACAACCCGAGCTTTCGCCAGGTGTTCACCTCGCGCTTCGTACCCGGCGCGAGCGCCGAGCAGTTGCAGTGGTTCAACGACCTTTGCCTCAAGACGACGACGGGCGAGATGGCGGCTCGCTTGCTGGAAGCGCGCGGCGCAGTGGACTTCGAAGCGCTGCTCGGCCAGGTGCGGACGCCCACCCTCGTGTTGCATGCGCGGGACGATGCGGTGATTCCCGTGGCGGAGGGGCGACTCGTCGCCGGGTCAATCGCGGGCGCCGAGTTCGTTGAGCTCGACTCGCGCAATCACATCCTGCTGGCGGATGAGCCGGCCTGGCGGCGGTTTCAGGAGGCGGTTCTCGCCTTTGTCCGGCCGCAGGACGCCGCGGGAGCGGCGGTGTTCGCCGCGCTGTCGACGCGCGAGCGCCAGGTGCTGGCGCTCATGGGGGAGGGCCTCAGCAACACGGACATCGCGGGGCGCCTACACATCAGCGAGAAGACCGTCCGCAATCACGCGTCCAACATCTTCGACAAGCTCGGCGTGTGGTCCCGCTCGCAGGCGATCATATTTGCGAGGGATCGGGGTTTCTCGGCGCCTGCGGACTGATCATCATCACTCTGACGTGCGTACGTCCGTCACGAAAAATTCGGTGTCGCCGAAACAGGAGAATGGAATCCACTTGTGTTGCTCGTAGTGCAACGCGACGCGATCGCCGACGCTGGTGTTGATCCGGGCCGCCACCGCGTCATCCGGAACCGTGAAGTAGAATTTCTCGGCCACGGTGCCCGGCATCGTCACCATCGCCATTTCGCCTTCCCAGGTCTTGCAGATCCAGCCCTTCTTTGAGAGTTTCTGCACGAAGCCCGCGCGCTCGCCGTCGGAATAGGTCCAGTGCAGCGTGACCCAGGTCAGGCCGGCGAGGAAGACGAGTACCGCGACGATGATGGCTATGAGTACCTTGACCATGTGTTCTGGCTAACCTTTAACTGCGAACCTGCGACCCGGCACCGTCTACAAACCAAGATCAGATAACCCAGGGTGGTCGTCAGGACGCCGCCCGAGCGGCCAGCGATACTTCCGGTCGCTCTCCTTGATCGGCAAGTCGTTGATGCTGGCGATGCGGCGCTGCATGAAGCCGTGTTG
>JBATEA010000181.1:0-1801 GCA_049663745.1 Steroidobacteraceae bacterium
GCCTGGCAAAGAGCTGGGGGTTGGGGTGCGGACATCACCATGGTGTCCCCGCGGGCGGCACATTATCATTCCGCACGCTGGCGTCCCGCTGAAGACTGGCTAAAGTCCGGGGCGCTGGATCATGTTCCTGCGGACATCGCGGACCAGCACGCACCGCTCCTGTCGAAGCACCTGGAGCGGGTCAAGAACCATCCGAAGATCGCGGCGAACTACGCTGCGCGGAGGAAATGACCGCCTGGATGGACTAACCTTTCCGTCGCCGTAAGGGGAGGCTCGCGATGCAAACGCACAAGTTTTGGCGAATCCTGCCGTCGGTCCTGTTCACGTTCTTGCCTTTGGCCGCGCAGTCCGCGGCGCAACATCCACTGGACGCGCTGGATGCGTCCGAAATCACGGCCACCACGGCCATCCTGCGAAACGCAGGGGATGTCGACGACAAGACCCTGGTCGCGTCGATCACGCTGCAGGAGCCCCCCAAGGCCGACGTTCTGGCGTGGAGGACCGGCGATCCGATCCCGCGACGGGCAAAAGCCGTGTTGCGGCGCCATTCGACCACGTTCGAGGCCGTCGTGGACCTGCGCAGCGGGGAGGTCCTGTCGCACAAGGAGATACCGGGGGCCCAGCCATTCGTCACCCTTCCGGAGATTCTCTCCGCCATCGCGACCACAACGGCAGATCCGAGAATGCAGGCGGGATTCCGCAAGCGAGGCATCACGGATTTCGAAAAACTCTTTTGCGCGCCGCGCACGGCGGGCAACTTCGGTGCGGAGGCCGAAAGGACGAAACGGATCGTCAAGGTTGATTGCTTCGACATCCGGGGGGTCAAGTCCGACGTCTTTGCCAACCCGATCGAAGGGCTCTTTGCGACAGTCGACCTCGATCGCGGCGAAGTGCTCGAGGTGACGGACCTCGGCGTCGTTCCCGTACCGGGCGGCAGTTCGGAGCTCGATCCCGCCTCGATCGGAATGCAGAGGGACGTCAAGCCACTGGTACAGACGGCGCCTGAGGGCAGCAATATCACGCTGGACGGTTCGATGGTGCGATGGCAGAAGTGGTCGTTCCATCTGCGCTGGGAGATTCGCGAAGGCGCGGTTGTTTCGCTCGTGCGTTACCAGGATGGCGACCGGTCGCGCTCTGTCCTTTACCAGGGCCACCTCTCGGAGATATTCGTGCCGTACCAGGACCCGACCGAGGGCTGGTACTACCGGAACTACATGGACGAAGGAGACTACGGATTCGGAACCATGGCATCGGCCCTCGTCCCCGGCGCCGATTGCCCGGCCTCCGCAATCTACTTGTCGCCGGTCATGTCCAATGCCGCCGGCGGCGCCGACGTGCTGGACAAGCGCGTCTGTATCTTCGAAGTGTCGCCCGGCGAGCCTGTCTGGCGCCACTACGACTTCATCACGCAGGCGCTGGAGAGCCGACCGGCGATCGAACTGGTCGTCCGGTATATCGCGACGGTCGGGAACTACGACTACGTGTTGGACTGGGTATTCGACGAGAAAGGAAACATCACCTACCGGGCGGGCGCGACCGGCATCGATTCGGTCAAGGGCGTCGCCACGCAAAAGCTGGGCGATGCGTCCGCGGCACAGGACACGGCGTATGGATCGCTGATCGCGCCGGGGCGCGTCGGCATCAATCACGATCACTTCCTGTCGCTGAGGCTCGATCTCGACGTCGACGGGACCTCCAACATGTTTGCGCGGAATCTTCTCCTGCCGGAGAAGCTGCCGGAGCAGGCCCACCGGCGCACCAGCATCTGGACCACAGAGGAAGTGACCGCGAAAACGGATAC
>JBATEA010000182.1:0-8720 GCA_049663745.1 Steroidobacteraceae bacterium
TGCCCTGCTGGTCAACTGGCAGTCGGCCGAGTTGGTGGTGCGCCCGGGCTATTAAAGCGGCCGGGTCGAAGTCGTGGTCCAGCCATTCCCGTTCGGGCTCGCGGTCGAGAATCGCGCGGCGCTCGTCAGCGGCCGTTGCGCGGGGCGAAATCGCCGGATCACCATCACGAGTCCGGACGACGAGATGGAGCACGTGATCGTGACCGGACGGCTGGCGGCGAGCTGCCCGCCGCAGACTTTTCAGCGCGCGATCATGCAGCCGGCGGAATACGCCTACGGCACTTTCGTGACCCTGTGGCGCCAGCAGGGCGGTGAATTTGACGGCAGTATGCTGCGCGCACCCACGCCTCCGACAGCCCGCCTGCTGCTGACACAGGAGTCCCAGCCGCTGGCCGAGATCGTGCGGATCACGAACAAGTTCTCGAGCAACGTGATGGCGCGCACGCTGCTGCTGACGGTCGCCGCAGAATCCGGCGGAACGCCGGCGAGCATCGCCTCGGGCAATGCCGCCATCAGGCAATTGTTCGCGAGCCGCGGGCTCGAGTTTCCGGAGCTCGTCATCGGCAACGGCTCCGGGCTCTCGCGGGAAGCGCGTATTTCCGGCGACAGCATGGCCCGGCTCTTGATCAGCGCCTGGAAGAGCCGCTACGCGCCGGAGTTCCTGGCGTCGCTGTCGCTCGGCGGCCTCGACGGCACGCTGCGGCAGCGCTTCGGGAAGATTGACGACCCAAGCCGCATCCGCATGAAGACCGGCTCGCTCAAGGATGTCAGCACGATCGCCGGCTATGTCGCAGGCCAGTCCGGGAAGCACTATGCCGTCGTCGTCAACGTCAATCACCCGGGCGCCCAGAATGGCGTCGGCGAAATGATCCAGGGCGCCGTGATCGACTGGGTCCTGTCGCAGTAGATTTTTTCACCGGTGAAGCGACTGGCGGTGCAGTGCGACGAATTGCCCTCGGTGCGCGACGGGCGCCGGCCCTGTCAGCTCCGGCCACCAAGGCCTGGCCCTACAATTGGCGCATGGAATCCATGACAGCAATGCTGATCGTGCTGTTCCAGCTCTTTTTCGGCTGGTGCGGCAGCGGCGCGCACGGGCCGGCACCCACCGAGCAGGCTGCGGCCAGCCAGCGCTGAACGGCGCCTGCCGGCCGGTCGCCTAGCGGCGATCTCCCAGTATCCGTTCCAGCCGGTCGCGATAGCTGCGGCTCAGCTTCAGCTCGTGGCCGCCTTCCAGCGTCAGGAAATACTCGCCATTGGTGTGGGGCTTCAGCCGCCGGATGCGCCGGATGTTGACGATCGTCGAGCGGTGCACGCGCTGGAAGACCGACGGGTCCAGCCGCTCCTCGAACTGCTTCATGGTCGCCCGCATGACGTGTGTCCGTCCCTCGGCGTGCACGCACATGTAATCGCCCGCTGCGTCGATCCAGTCGATCAGAGCGACCTGCAGCCGGATCGTTTCCCGGCCGAGCCGTATCGGCATGACGTCTGGCCAGCGCCGCGCCACGCCATCAGCGCCCCTTGCCAGCCATTCCTCCGCATCAAGCTCGCCCTCGCCCGTCACGCTGGCGAGCAGCGCAACGAGCTGCTCGCGATGACGAATCGAGCGGCGCTGCGCGAACTGGTCGCGCACATGAGCCATGGCGCGGTCGAGACGCTCGTCCACGAGGGGTTTCAAAAGGTAGTCGAGCGCATGAGCGTCAAACGCCTCGATCGCGTAGCGGTCGAAGGCCGTGACGAACACGACCATCGGCATGCTGGTCTGCGGAATCCGGCGCAACACCTCGAAGCCGTCGATACCCGGCATTTCGATGTCCAGGAACATCAGGTCGGGCGTGTGCCTGGCGACCGCGTCCACGGCTTCACGACCGTTTGCGCATTGCGCGACAATATCGACGTCGGAATGGGCGCCGAGTCGCAGCACCAGGCCGCGGCGCGCCAACGGCTCGTCATCGACGATGATTGCGCGTATCCGGCTTCCCATCGCTATCAGATTTCCAGCGGCAGGCGCATCTCGACGCGCAGGCCCGGCCCTGCATCCGCGACCTCGACGCGGTGCGCGTCGCCGTATAGTACCTTGAGGCGCTCGCGCGTATTGCGCAGCCCGACGCCGCGGCCATTGCCCGCGGTGCTCCCGACCGGCAGGCCCGGGCCGTCGTCCACGACCGCGAGCCTGAGTTCGCCGCCCTCGATGCCGGCCACGACGGTCACCGACCCGCCCTCCTCGCGCGGCGCGATGGCGTATTTCATCGAGTTCTCGACCAGCGGCTGCAGCAGCAGCGACGGCACCAGCGCCGTTTCGCTGCGCTCGTCCACCTCGAATTCCAGTTTCAGGCGGTCGCCAAAGCGCAGCTTTTCGATTCCGAGGTAGAGATTCAATGCGTCGAGTTCCTGGCGCAGCGTGACTTTCTTCATCGGGTCCTGGTCGAGCGTGTAGCGCAGGAATTCCGACAGGCGCGAAACTGCCAGGTTGGCGATGCGATTCTGGCCGTCCAGCACGAGGGTCGAAATCGCATTCAGCGTATTGAAGAGAAAATGCGGATTGAGCTGATAGCGCAGCATCTTGAGCTGCGCCTCCTGCGCGAGGGCCGATGCCGCGAGCGTCGCTTCACGCTCCTGCTGCAGGTGCTCGTAGATCTTGACGCTGAAGTACAGGCCGCTCCAGCACAAGAGCAGCAGCATCGAGTAGATCGTGTTGGCGAAAATCTCGAGCGGCATGGGCTCGTGGTCCATCGCCCAGGCCGGCTTCAGGATTTCAATGATGTAGGTGTTGATGACGGCGGCCCTGGCGAGGCCGATCAGCCAGCAGGCAACGATCGAGCCGATCAGGATCTGGCGCGGGCCCTTCGGCCACAGCCGGCGATAGAGCCACCGCAGCGGTGCCGACAGCAGGAAACCGGCAAGCGTGGCCACGGCGATGACTTTCTCGTAGCCCGGGTCCTTCATGTAGATGGCCGAGCCCACGTACAGCGCAAGGCCATACGCGACCCATCCCGTCGTGTGCAGGGCCCAGAACAAAACGTTGCGGTTCTTGCGCAGGACGTCGAGCTTCATCCGGACACCTTATTCATGGCGGGCGAGCCCGCGCAACGCCCTGGCCGACCGGCGGCTCGTCCTGTCGCAACGGCGTTCAGCCGGTGGGCAGGCTGGTGCGCAACTGGAGCGCGAGCCGCCAGTCGTCGCCGTGTCGGCACCAGATGTGGACATAACTGGCATCGGCGCTGGCAGCCGGATCTGGTGCCGAGAGTCCATAGCTGTAGCCGAGGTCGCCGGATGACGAGATGCCGGCCCCCATCGGCCAATACTGAAGCGCCGCGGGAAGCGCGGCGAGCGCCGCCTCGCGTGCCGCCGCATCGGCGGCTCCTTCGACGGACGGGCGATGGAACAACACCGCGGAACTGTCGAGCTGCGCGAGCGCGCGCTCCCGGTGCCGGCCGCCCTGGATTCCGGAGAGCGCCAGGTCCAGGAGCTGCAGTTCACCCGGCGGGACGGCTGCTCCGCGCTCGCAGGCAAACGGCCCCAATGCAGGAGTCCTGCTGCGGGCCTCCCATGCGCCAGCGGGCTTGCGCCCGAAACCGCCGTCAAAAATGACGCGCCATCCGCCGGCATCCTTCCTCCACACCGTAACGTAGCGACCCTCGACCCGGCGCCCTTGCGGATCGCGCGGCTCGAGCACCCAGGGACCCGAGGCGAATCCGAGGTCGCCATCGGCTGAGATCTGCGCCCGATCCGGCAACCAGTCGAGCGTTCCAGGGAGCTCCTCATTCACCGTCCAGGCGGCGCGCCCCCAGGTCGGGCCGGGCTGCAGCACGATCGATTCCTCATGCAGGAATTCCAGGAAGGCCGACTTGGCGCCGCGCTCGCGCGAAGCCGCAGCAAAGCGCGCCTCGAGATCCACGATCGACGAGTTGCTTTCGGCCACCGGCGCCGGCGCCTGCTGTCCAGGCTTCGACGGACAGCCGGCAAGCGCGGTCGCAGCGATCAGGAGGGCCGGCACGCGACAGTACACGAGCGCAATGTTCACGCGTATTGCCGCGCCGCCTCGGCCAGCTCGCGCGCGACGGTCGCGCGCAGCGACTCCGGCGCAAGCACGCGGACGCCGGCGCCATGACGCAGCAGGTCCATCACCAGTTCCGGCTCCTGGCTGTAGGGCAGCTCGAGGACGTAGCTGCCGTCGGCCTCGATGCGGCCGGCCTGGCGTGAATGCCAGACTTCATCGGCCACCCAGCGCGCGCGTTCGGGCGTGAAGCGCAACACCGCGGTTTGCGTCTCGGCGCCGGAAAAGATCCCGTAACCGGCACCCAGCACGCGATCCATGCTCTCGTCTGCGACCTCCCGGGCCGGTTCTTCGATGACCTGCGCACTCTTGACGGCATCGACGGCAAACACGCGCAGGTCCTTGCGCACGTGGCACCAGGCGTCGAGATACCAGTTATATCGGTAATGCACGAGGCGCTGCGGCGACACGACGCGTTCGGAAATCTCGCCGCTGCCACGCTTGAGGTGGCGGATGCGGATGCGGCGCCGGCTCAGCAGACCGACCGACAGCGCCTCGAATACCTCGCGATTGACCCGGCGGCTTCCGAGCGCCAGCACCCGGATGCGGCGGCGGACCTCGCGATGGCCGCGGTCTCCGCGCTCCAGCAATGCGCGCAGCCGCGTGCGCAGCGGATCGAGCTGCCGGCCCAGCAGTCCCGGCTCCAGGCGTTCGAGCAGGTGCTCGATCTCGAGCAGTGCATAGATCTCGGCCGGGCTGAACCAGATGCCGGGCAGCTCGGAAACTTCCGCATCGGGATCGATCACGTACGCTTCGCGCTCCCGCGACCAGACGATCGGCACGTTCAGGCGATCGCGCATGTACTCGATGTCGCGCTTGAATGTCGCGTGCGAGATCTCGAGTTCTTCCTCGACCTCGCGCCGCGTCAGGGCGCCCTTTTCGATCAGCCGGCGCCGTATCTTGTAGAAACGTTCGGTGCGGTCCACTCGCTTACTTCGCGGGCGTCAGTCGCAGCAGCTGGCCGGCGTCTTCATCGGTCACCAGGTACAGCGCGCCGTCCGGGCCCTGCCGCACGTCGCGAACGCGCTGGCCTACCGGAAAGCGCTCCTCGGCCGTGACCTTCCCGTCCGCGCCGAATGAAAGCCGCGCGACCAGCTGCGCTTTCAGCGCGCCGACGAACAGGCTGCCTTTCCAGGCGGGGTAGGCGTCACTCGTATAGAAGGCCATCCCGGAGGTGGCGATCGATGGCACCCAGTAATAGAGCGGTTGTTCCATGCCTGCCTTTGCGGTGCCTTCCCCGATTGCGGGACCGCTGTACTCCCTGCCATAGGTAATCACGGGCCAGCCGTAGTTGCGGCCGGGCTCGGGCAGGTTGATTTCGTCACCACCGCGCGGCCCATGCTCGACGATCCATAACCGGCCCGTTGCCGGGTGCAGGGTTGCGCCCTGCACATTGCGATGCCCGAGCGACCAGATCTCCGGCATCGCTCCCGCGCGCCCGACAAACGGATTGTCGGCCGGCAGCTTGCCATCCTTCGTGATGCGCACGATCTTGCCGAGATGGGTGCCGAGGTCCTGCGCGCTGTCCCGCTCGCTGAAGCGTTCGCCCAGCGTGACGAACAGATTTCCGTCCCGGGCGAAGACGAGCCGGGAGCCAAAGTGGTTCTCGCTCGCCACCTTCGGCATCTGGCGGAAGATCACTTTCAGCCCGGTCAGCTGCGCGCCGTCGAGTTTTGCGCGCGCGACGGCCGTGCCGTTCAGGTCTCCGTCACCGGGCTCGGCGTAGGACAGGTAGATCGTGGAATTGACGCTGAAATCGGGATCCAGAGCGACATCCAGCAGGCCGCCCTGTCCTTTCGCATACACGGCCGGCACGCCCGCGATAGGCTCCGACACCGCGCCTTGCATCGTCACGTAGCGCAGGCGCCCGGGACGCTCGGTCACCAGCAGGCGCCCATCGGGCAGGAAGACAAGGCTCCAGGGATGCTCGAGTCCGGTCGCGATCCTGGTCAGCTGCACCCGGTCATTCACGGTCGGCGCCAATCCGGCCTGACCCTGGCTGGCGCCCGCCGCAGCAATCATCAACAGGGATGCGGACCAACGGAGGAACGCGGTGCCGAAATTCATGCCGTGACCTCCACATTGCCGTCGCTGACGGCGACCGGATACGTGCGCAGCGCCTTCTCGCCGCGCACCGAATTCAGCAACTGGATACCGGGCGGAAAGTCCGCCCAGCTGATGACAGCGCCGGTCGCAATGTCGAAGCGCGCGTGATGCAGCGGGCATCGTACCTGGCAGCCCTTGACGATCTCGCCGCGCGCGAGCGGACCGAAAGTGTGCGTGCACTGTGCCTGGGTTGCGAAGAACCCCTTTTCGAGGTGGTACACGACGACGCGAATCTCCCCGGCCTTGAATGCCTGCATGCTGCCGACCGGCAGGTCATCGGCACGGCAGACGACATGCTTTGCCATTTCAGGCCGCCGCGACCCGGGTGATGATGTAACCGCCGGATTTGTTGTCGAACTCAAGATCGATCAGCTTGCGGTCGCGGGCCTCTTCCAGCAGCTTGCCGAAGTTCTTGAACCCGTAATAGCTCTCGTTGAACCCGGGCTTGCGCCGCTTGATGGCCTGCTTGACCATCGAGCCCCAGACTTTCTCCTCCGCATTGCGCTCCGCAAACAAATCCTCGGCCACTTCGACCGCAAGGTCGATGCCTTCCTGGCGGCGGTCGTCCGGATTGGCCGGCGCCTTCGTCTCGGTCTTCGCCGTCTTCTCACGGCGCGCACTGCGCCCGCGACTCGCGCCGCGCACCAGGTCGTCGTAATAGATGAATTCGTCGCAAACGCTGATCAGCAGATCCGAGGTCGAATTCTTGACGCCGACGCCGACGACGACCTTGTTGTTCTCGCGCAGCTTGCTGACCAGCGGCGAGAAATCCGAGTCGCCGCTGATGACGACGAACGTGTCGACGTGCGACTTCGTGTAGCAGAGGTCAAGCGCATCGACGACCATGCGGATGTCCGCCGAGTTCTTGCCGGACATCCGCACATGCGGAATCTCGATCAGCTCGAAGGCGGCCTCGTGCATTTCGCCCTTGAATTCCTTGTAACGCTCCCAGTTGCAGTAGGCCTTCTTGACGACGATGTTGCCCTTCAGCAGCAGGCGCTCGAGCACTTTGCGGATGTCGAAGGTCGGGATCTTCGCATCGCGCACGCCGAGCGCGACATTTTCGAAGTCGCAGAAGACGGCCATGATCCGGGTGTCCGAACGGGTATCCATCGAATGGTCATTCCTCTGTGACTGCAGGTTTCCAGGCCGAGGCCAGTTCCTGCTGCTTGCGCGGCGGCACCGGGTCGTAGTGGCTGAGTTGCAGCGTGAAACTGCCCTCGCCGCCCGTCAGTGCCTTGAGCCGGGTCTGGTAATCGGTGACTTCCGCGAGCGGAACGTAGGCTGATACGACGATGCGGCCGCGCGCGCGCGCTTCGTTGCCGTCGATGCGCGCGCGCCGCGTCGCCAGGTCGGCCGTAATGTCTCCCATCACGGTGCCCGGCGCATTGATCTCCACGTGCACGATCGGCTCGAGGACCGTCGGCGCTGCTTTGCTCACGGCGTCGAGGAAGGCCTTGCGACCGGCGGAAACGAAGGCCACTTCCTTCGAATCCACGGAATGATACTTGCCGTCGTAGACGGACACGCGGATATCCTGCATCGGGAAGCCCGCGACGGCCCCCTCGATCAGCGCGTGGCGGATGCCTTTCTCGACCGCCGGGATGAACTGGTTCGGAATCGTGCCGCCGACCACGTCGTCCACGAACTCGAAGCCGGTGCCGCGTGCCAGCGGCTCGATCCGCAGGTAGACCTCGCCGAACTGCCCGGCGCCGCCGGTCTGCTTCTTGTGGCGATGATGCCCCTCGGCCGGCCGCGTGATCGTCTCGCGATACGGAATGCTGGGCGGACGGGTCTTGACGGCGACGCCATAGCGCTCGGTCATGCGCTCGATCATGACCCGCAGGTGGAGGTCGCCCATGCCATACAGCACGGTTTCATTCAGTGCGCTCGCATGCTCGACGCGCACGCAGGGATCCTCGATCGCCAGCTTGTGAAGCGCCTCGGCCAGCTTGTGCTCGTCGCCACGCCGCTCCGGTTCGATGGCGAGCCCGAGCATCGCAGGCGGATAGGCGATCGATTTCAGGTGAAAATTGTCCTCGTCGTGCGAGTCGTGCAGCACGGCGTCGAAATGCAGTTCGTCGAGCTTGGCGACGGCGCAGATGTCGCCCGGTACGGCCAACGACATCTCGCCGTGCTCCTTTCCCTGCATCTGGAACAGGTGCGCGATCTTGACGGGCTTGCGCGCATCGCCGACGAACAGCTGTGCGCCGCTCCTGATGGTTCCCTGGTGCACGCGGAACAGGCCCAGCTTGCCGACGAACGGATCCATGATCACCTTGAAGACGTGGGCGATCGCGTGCCGGGAGGGTTCCGGCACGATCTTCGCACGCTCGGCGCTCTCGCCTTCGCCCGTCATGAATGGCGGCGGGTTTCCCTCCGCGGGATTCGGCATCAGGCGCGCGAAGATTTCCAGCAATTCCGGAATGCCGGCACCCGTCTCGGCCGACACGAAGCACACGGGAATCAGATGGCCCTCGCGCAGCGCCTTCTCGAACGGGTCGTGAAGCTGTTCGGGCCGCAGTTCCTCGCCCTGTTCCAGGTACAGGGCCATCAGTTC
>JBATEA010000183.1:0-5191 GCA_049663745.1 Steroidobacteraceae bacterium
GCAGGCGAAACCCAGCGACTCTTCAGGAGCGGCGGGCGCATTTCCGTTGACCGCTGGCTCAAGACTATCGTGCTCGCCTGTGGCTATTGCTTCACAGGCGGACTGGGACTCCTGCTTGCGATTCCTCCCGGTTATGCGACCGCAGTCTGGCCGGCTTCGGGTATCGCACTGGCAGGGCTTCTCTGGTGGGGGCCGCGCGTGTGGCCGGGCATCTGGGTGGGATCTTTTCTGGTCAATGTCTGGGTCGCATACGCGACCACGAATGCGACACCCAATTTCACGAGCCTGACACTCGCGGCCAGCATCGCGATCGGCTCCACGCTGCAGGCAATGCTTGGAGCCTTGCTCGTGCAGCGTTGGGTGGGCGCGGGCAGGCTGTTCGCATCGGCGCCGGCAATCCTGAGTTTCACGGGCATTGCGGCATTGTGCTGCCTGCTGGCACCGACCTGGGGCGTCACCAGCCTGACGCTCACCGGCGTTGTCCGTGTTGACGAATTTTTCGAGTCGTGGCGGACCTGGTGGCTCGGTGACCTGATCGGCGTACTGGTCATCACGCCCGTGCTGCTGACCTGGCGCCAAGTTCTGCAATTCGACCGCCGGCCCTGGCAACTGGCCGAGGCGATCGGTTCGCTGATCTTGCTCGCGGCGCTGACTGCGCTGGCCTTCGTCGGACCTTCACCGCAGGGCGGCGGCGTCTATCCGCTGTCATTCCTGCCGCTGCCTTGCCTCGTCTGGATTGCCTGCCGTTACAAGCCAGGCGGCGTCGCGCTGGCAACCTGCGTCTTCTCCGCGATGGCGGTCATTGCGACCTGCAATGGCGCGGGTCCGTTCGCCGGCGTCGCCGCCAGGGAATCCCTTCTGTTGCTGCAGGGTTTCACGGGTCTCACGACGATCATGACCCTGGCGCTCGCGGCGGCTGTCAATGGACAAAAGCAATCCGAGACTTCGCTTCGCAAGCTCAGCTCCGAGCTGGAACAGATGGCGCTTACGGACGAATTGACCGGCCTGCGCAATCGACGCGGCTTCCTGCTGTTTGCGGAGCAGGGCTGGCGGATGGCGCGCCGCACGCATGCCAAGTGCCTGCTGGTATTTTTCGACCTGGACGGCCTGAAACACGTGAATGACACGCAGGGTCACCCCGCCGGCGATGCGCTGATCATCGATGCGGCCAAGGTGTTGACCAGGGTGTTTCGCGAAAGCGACGTGATCGGCCGCGTCGGTGGCGACGAGTTTGCCGTTCTTTCGCTGCTGGACAAGAGCGACTCCGCCGCTGCCATCAGCAAGCGCCTGCGAAAGAAGATCGACGATTTCAACGAGCAGGCCGGACGGTCGTTCCATCTTTCCATGAGCTTCGGCATCGAGGAACTGTCCGGCGCGGTCGACGTCTCGCTCGAAGACCTGCTGTCGCGCGCGGATCGAGCAATGTACGGCCAGAAGCGCCAGAACATGCGCCACCGGGAAACCCGCCACGCGACTTGAACCTGGCCGTCCGGGCCGATGCTAGGGCAGCAGGTCTCTCAGGCGGAACCACGTCATCGCCATCACCAGCGTCGGGCGGCGCAGGGCCATTCCGCCCGGGAAATCGTGGTGGCGGATGCGCTCGTAGACATCGAAGCGCTCGGCCTGGCCCGCGATCGCCTCGGCGACGATCTTGCCCGCGATGCCGGTCAGCACCATGCCGTGGCCGGAAAATCCCTGCAGGAAATACAGGTTGGGTTCGAGCCGGCCGAAGTTCGGCGCGCGGTTCATCGTGATGTCGAGGAATCCGCCCCAGGCATATTCGATCTCGGTGTCGGCGAGCTGCGGGAAGACACGCAGCATGCGCTGGCGCGTCGCGCGCGCGGTGCCGATCGGGTCGATCCCGGAGTAACTTACGCGGCCGCCGAACAGGAGCCGATGATCCGGCGACAGCCGGAAGTAATCGATGATCCAGTTGATGTCCGCTACCGCCAGGTTGTTACCGATCAGCGCGGCCGCGCGCTCGGCGCCGAGCGGGCGGGTCGCGACAATATAGGTGGCAATGCCGATAACCCGGCGCGCGAGTGCCGGGAAAATATTGGCCAGTTCGATATTGCCGCAGAGCGCGACATACTTCGCGCGCACGCTGCCGGTCGTGGTTCGAATCGTCACAGTCGGGCCGCGCTCGATCGCGGTGACGCGGCTGCCTTCGTAGAGCTGCGCGCCGGCGGCCTGTGCGGCAGCGCCGAGCCCGAGCACGTACTTGAGCGGATGCAGGTGACCGGCATCGGTGTCGTGCAGCCCGGCGCAATAGCGGTTCGTCGCGATCAGCGACTCCATTTCGGCGCGCTCCAGAATGCGCGTCGAGCGATAGCCGTAATCGTCCTCGAATTCGCGCTGCCAGCCGGCGAGTTCCTCGCGCTGGCGCGGCTTGATCGCGGCGTGCAGATGGCCCCAGGCGAGATCGCAGTCGATCCTGTGGCGACTCACCCGCTCGCGGACGAGGTCGATGCCTTCGACCGTGAAATTCCAGAGCCTGCGCGCGTCTTCGCGCCCGAGTTGCGCGATCAGCGGATGCTGGCCGCTGGCATAGCCCGGGATCAATTGCCCGCCCGAACGGCCCGATCCGCCGAAGCCGACCCGTTCGGCCTCGAGCAGCACGACTCTATAGCCACGCTCGGCGAGATGCAGCGCCGCCGAGCAGCCGGCGATGCCGGCGCCGACCACGCAAACATCGGTCTGGACGTCACCGGTGAGCGCGGGTGCAGGCGCTCGTCGCGTGGCGGACGCCTCATACCAGCTCGGCGCAGCGCTATGCGGGAGTTTCACACCGGCTCCAGGTACCAGGCAAAGTCGAGCGGCGACAACCGCGCGGCGAAATCCTGCATCTCGCCGCGGCGCGTGACTTCGTAGAGCCGGACGAAACGATCTCCCAGAAATTCGCGCAGCACGCTGCTCGCGCCAAAGCAGGCGAGCGCAGTCGGCCAGTCCGTCGGCAGCCGCGGCGCCGTCAAGCGTTGTGAGTAGGCGTTGCCGGTCAGTGCTTCCGGCGCCGGCAGCATCTTCTCGATGCCATGCAGCATGCCGGCCAGCACGACGGCAGAGAGCAGGTAAGGATTGGCGTCGGCGCCAGCGACGCGATGCTCGAGGCGGCGATCTTCCGGCCCGGACACGGGCACGCGCACCGCGACGCCGCGGTTGTTGTATCCCCAGGTCGCATGCGTCGGCACATAGGCTTCGGGCCGCAGGCGCCGGTAGGAATTCGCATTGGGGGCGAACACCGCCATGCCGTCGGCCATGGTCGCGATCAGGCCCGCCGCGGCGTGTTTCAGCAGGTCGTTGCCCAGGTGTTCCGCAGAGGCGAAAACGTTGTCGCCGGCTTCATTCTGCAAGCTGACGTGAATGTGCATGCCGCTGCCGGCCATGTCTTCATAGGGCTTGGCCATGAAAGTTGCTTCCAGACCATGGCGCAGCGCCACGCCCTTGACGATGCGCTTGAAGCGAATGGCCTGGTCGCAGGCAAGGCGCGCATCGGCGACGTGGCGCAGGTTGACCTCCCACTGGCTCGGCCCATATTCCGCGAGCGCCGTACCGGTCGGGACATTCTGCTCGGCGCAGGTCGCGGTGATCTCGGACAGGATGTCGGATACGGAATTGAGATCCGCCATCGAATTGATCTGTGTGCGGTGTTCGCGCCGCCCGGTCAGCCGCGACGTCGGCGGCTGGGCATGGCCGGCGGGCGTGCGTTCCGGGTCCACGAAATAGAACTCGAGTTCAATCGCGACCACCGGCCGCCAGCCGCGCGCAGCAAAGCGCTCGAGCACGGTATCCAGGACATGGCGCGGATCGCCGTAAAAAGGCTGGCGGTCGTGATCGAGCATCTGCACCTGCAGCTGCGCGACGCCCGGTCCCATCCAGGGCGAGGCAAACAGCGTGCCCGGCAACGGCACGCAGGGCCGGTCGGCATCGCCCTCGTCGAAGCCGAGGCCCGTGGCCTGGATCGTGCCGCCCATGACATCGAGCGCGAACATCGATCCCGGCAGGTACATACCCTGGTCGTAAACGGTGGCAAGGTCCGCAAAGTCCACGCGCTTGCCGCGCAGGACCCCACAGAGATCCGGCAGCAGGAGGTCCACGACCTTCACCGCGGGGCGCGCAGCCAGGAAAGCCTGGGCGTTCGAAAAGTCATCCCGGAGCAGGGCCATGTCGTCACCGGACGTTTAAAATCTTGATGCGCGGGCTTGGGAGGACCGCCCCTCAGGATACCGAGTGGTCATAAGACCGGGCAAGGATTATGCATTGCGAAAATGGGGTTCAAGTGGCCAAAACAGGCGGTTCATAGGCCTTTTTTGCCGTGCCGGTGCCCGGGCGGCGCCCCCCTTCTTGTGAGACAATAGGCCCGTTGAATCGGCCCCCATACCGGGGGCTGTTCAAAATAATTAACAGATGTCTATGCGCAAGCCTGTCATCGGTATTCCGGCCGATCGGCGCCTTTTGGGCCACCACTGGTTCCATTGCGTCGGCGAAAAGTACATCAATGCGATCGCCCAGGCGGCCGACGCGGTGCCGGTGCTGGTGCCGGCGCTGGGCGAACAGCATCTGCGCGACTGGCTGGCGTCCTTCGACGGCATCCTGTTCACGGGCAGCCCCTCCAATGTGGAGCCGCATCGTTACCAGGGCGCGCCGGCGGCGCCCGGGACCCTGCACGACCCCGAGCGCGACGCGACAACACTCCCGATGATCACGCGCGCGGTCGAGGCGGGACTTCCGGTATTCGGGATCTGTCGCGGATTCCAGGAAATGAACGTGGCCTTCGGCGGTTCGCTGGTGCAGAAGATTCAGGAGCTGCCGGGCAAGTTCGATCATCGCGAGGACGGCACGCAGCCGCTCGAGGTCCAGTATTCGCCGTCGCACGAGGTCGAACTGACCGAGGGCGGAATCCTGCATGCACTCGCCGGCAAGCGCCGCATCAAGGTCAATTCCCTGCATTCACAGGGCGTGGAAAAGCTGGGTCCCAGCCTGGTCACCGAGGCGAAGGCGGACGACGGCGTGGTCGAGGCATTTCGCGTCGCCAGCGCTCCAACCTTCGCACTGGCCGTGCAGTGGCACCCGGAATGGAAGGTCATGGACAACCCGTTTTCCCGCGCACTGTTCGCGGCATTCGGCCAGGCCGGGCGCGAGCGCGCGGCGAGGCGGGTCACATGAGTGAAATCCAGCAGTTCCTGCGCGACCA
>JBATEA010000184.1:0-6971 GCA_049663745.1 Steroidobacteraceae bacterium
CCCGTGGATAGATGCACGCGGCCTGGGCGCTGCCGATGAACAGGCAGCCCAGCAGGACGGCAAATGCAGCAGTTTTCCTCGTCATGTCAGAGTCCCCCTGGCGTAGGGCGATTCTAGCCTACCCGACAAAGACCGTCGGGGCAGCCGGGCAGTTCCATGGCCGGGGCGGCGGATCAGGGCCGGATCGGCACGCGTACGCTGGATTTCAGGGTCTCGAGCACCAGCCCCGAGCGCACGTCACGCACGCCTGGAAGCTTCAGGAGCTGGTGCAGCGTGAACTGCCCCAGGGCGTCGAGGTCGGGCACGACCACATGCAGAAGGAAGTCCATTTCGCCGGTCATTGCATGCGCAGCGACGACTTCCGGGCGCTCTTCGAGCGTGCGCCGGAAGTGCTCGATGACGTCGTCCGTGTGCCGTTCGAGCTTGATCTGGATGTAGGCCGCGACATTCTGGCCGACGCGCTTCGGGTCGAGAATGGCGGCATATCCGCGGATGATGCCGCTCTGCTCGAGCCGGCGGACCCGTCTTGTGCAGGGTGTCGGCGAAAGTCCCACGCGTTCAGCGAGCTCGACGTGGCTCAGGCGACCGTCCCGCTGGAGTTGTTCCAGGATCCGGAGATCGGTGCGATCCAGCAGGGTCATGTAGTGATATCCGCCAGTACGTCACACATATTTGAATATTATCACTAAAACACGCAAAGATTGGCAGGAAATTGGCTAATAAACAGCTGATGCCCTTGGGTACCATGGCGCGGCCCGGATCGGGCCCGGAGGAGCTGCCGATGCACGCGAGCGCGCGGAAACCCGCGGAACCTGTGTCCGCCGCCAGCGTCGACTGGCGCCGGGTGTTGCGCACTGCGTTCCTGTCGAGGGCGATCGACAGGCTCGAGGAAACGCGGCTGGTGCCGGAGCGCAAGGTGCTCTACCAATTCTCGGCGCGCGGCCACGACGTGACCCAGGCGCTGCTGGCGCTGCACTTGAACGGCGCGCGCGATGCCGTCGCGCCTTACTACCGATCGCGGCCACTCGCGCTCGCGCTCGGGCTTTCGGCCGAGGAAGCGCTCGCGTCCACGATGATGCGGACACAGGGCATGTCCGCCGGGCGGGACATCGGCGTCGTCATCAACCTGCCGAATCGCGAGGGCCCCTGCCTGCTGCCGGCCTGTGGCGGGGTCGGCACCCAATACACGCCGGCTACCGGCTGGGCGCAAGCCCTGACTTACCGAACGGGTGTGCTGAATGATGCGCGATGCGCCGGCAGCATCGCCGTCGCGCACGGCGGCGATGCCTCGACGGCGACCAACGGCTTCTGGGCCTCGCTCAATATCGCAACGACCGAGCGTCTGCCGCTCCTGTATTTCATCGAGGACAACGGCTATGGCATCTCGGTCAGGGCCGACCGCCAGACGCCAGGTGGCGATATCGCCGCGAACCTGGCCTCATTCCGCAACTTGCAGATCCTGAATGGCGACGGATCGGATCCCGCTGCGGCCGCGATGCTGATCGGGAAAGCAGTCGCCGCGGTGCGTGCCGGTGAAGGGCCCGTGCTGCTGCGCCTGACCGTGCCACGGCTCTCCGGTCATTCAGGGCAGGACACGCAGGCCTACAAGTCGGCGGAGGAACTGTCCGCCGAGCAGGCACGCGATCCGCTGCTGCGGCTGAGCGGGCAGATCGTCCCGCAGGTCGTGACCGAATCCGAATGGAAGGCGCTCGAAGCGGAGGCCCAGGCGGAAGTGGAGGAGGCTCTTGCGCGCATCGACTCGCGACCCTCGGCCGGCGTTGATACGGTGACACGCTACACGTTCAGCGAGAGCCGCGAGGACCAAACGCCCGAGCTGCAGCGGCAGGGCGGTCTGCTGGCGGAAGGGATCCTTCCGATCGCCGGCAGCGCAAGCGCACAGCCGGACGGGCCGCGCATCAACATGCTGACTGCGATCCGCCGGACACTGGAGCACGAGCTCGAGGTCAATCCGCGCGTGCTGGTATTCGGTGAGGACGTCGGCAGGAAGGGCGGCGTGCACGCCGCGACCCTGGGCCTGCAGGAGCGTTTCGGCGAACAGCGCGTCTTCGACACCAGCCTGTCGGAGGAGGGCATTATCGGCCGGGCAGTCGGCATGGCTCTCGCAGGGCTGATGCCGGTGCCCGAGATCCAGTTCCGCAAGTACGCGGAGCCTGCCGCGGAACAACTGCATGACTGTGGAACGATGCGCTGGCGCACGGCCAACCGATTCGCCGCACCGATCGTCGTGCGGATGCCGGGCGGCTTCTTCAAGTGCGGCGATCCCTGGCACAGCCAGTGCAATGAAGTGGAATTCCTGCACGCGATCGGCTGGCGGCTCGCGATGCCGTCCAATGCCGAGGACGCCGTGGGCCTGCTGCGCACGGCCATGCGCGGCAACGACCCGGTCGTATTCTTCGAGCATCGTTCACTGCTCGACGGCGCGGCCGCGAGACGTCCCTATCCCGGCGACGATTTCATGCTGCCCTTCGGAGTCGCGCGGATACTGCGCAGCGGCTCCGAACTGACGGTCGTGAGCTGGGGCGCGATGATCGAGCGCTGCGAACAGGCGGCGGGCGAGTCCGGTATTGATGTCGAGCTGCTGGACCTGCGCACGCTGTCGCCCTGGGACCGGAACGTCGTGCTGGCTTCGGTCGCGAAGACGCGACGCTGCCTGATCGTGCACGAGGACATGATCACGGCGGGATTCGGCGCCGAGATCGCCGCGGTCATCGCCGAACGCGCTTTCTTCGACCTCGACGCACCGATCGAGCGGCTCGCCATGCCGGATGTGCCGAGCCCGCACAGCCCGCTGCTGCTCGATGCCGTACTGCCGTCGGTCGAAGGGATCGTCGCCGCGATGCGCCGCATCGCAAGCGTCTGAGCGATGGCCACGATGATAGACGTGCTGTTGCCGGTCGACCAGGCGGAGGGCACCCGCTCCCAGGTGCTGCGCTGGCTGAAGGCCGTCGGCGAACCCGTCAAGCGCCACGAGCCGCTGGTCGAGATCGAAACCGACAAGGTCACAGTCGAAGTGCCGGCGCCGGCCGACGGCATCCTGCAGGAGATATCAGCAGCCGAAGGGACGGAAGTGGCACCTGGCGCATTACTCGGTCGCGTTGCGCCAGGCTCCGCAAGCCGCACTTCCGCAGCGAAACCTGCAGCTACGGCACCGGCCGCGAAATCGCCCGGTGAACCGCGGGCCACTGCCTCAACCGGACGCCGACCGTCCTCCGATCGCATGAGTCCCGCCGTCCGTCGCCTGCTTGCGGAACATGGGCTGGAAGCCGCCGCCATTGCGGCGAGCGGCGAAGGCGGGCGCGTCACCGTTGACGACGTGCTGAGGGCGGCTGCGGATCGCGTCGCACCGAACATCAAGCAGCGTCAGTCTGTCGTCGCGGCTGAGCCGGAAGGAGTCCGGCGCGTCCCGCACACACCGATGCGCCGGCGCATTGCGGCCCACATGGCCGAGAGCCTGCTGAGGACGGCGCCGCATGTAACGACCGTTTTCGAGACGGATCTTGCGGCTGTCCTGGCGCATCGCGCAGCGCACCGGCAGGAATTCGAGAAGCGCGGCGCGTCGCTGACGCTGACCGCCTATTTCGTGTCCGCCTGCGCTGACGCCATCCGCGCCGTACCGGAGGCGAATGGCCGCTGGACCGAGGACGCATTGCTCCTGAACGAGCAGATCGACATCGGTGTCGCGGTCGCGCTCGAGGGCCGTGGCCTGGTGGTCCCGGTGATCCGCAACGTCGCAGCACTCGACCTGTTCGGCATTGCTGCGGCCCTCGGCGAGCTCGTAGCGCGTGCCCGCGAGGACCGGCTGACGCTGGCCGACCTGCGCGGCGGAACATTCACGATCTCCAATCACGGCGTCAGCGGCAGCCTGCTCGCGGCGCCGATCGTGATCAACCAGCCGCAGTCGGCGATCCTCGGCATCGGGCGCCTTGAAAAGCGCGCGGTGGTCGTCGAACGCGATGGCCGCGACGAGATCGTCATCCGCCCGCGCTGCTACGTGACCCTGACCATCGACCACCGCGTTCTCGATGGCCACCAGGCCAACCGGTTCATGGAGGTCCTGGTGCGACGGCTCGAAAGCTGGGGCTGATCGTCCCGCGGGCCGCCGGCTGGCATAGACGCGCATAATGGCAGGATATTTCCGAATCACAGCGGCGGCCGTTGCGCCGTCCTCCGGAGGGGGTCTTGTATACGCAGGGGCTTGATTCACTTGGCAAGGATTGCCTGCGCGACGAGGCCCTGGATCTCGGCGGGCTGGAGCGGCGCTTCCAGGCCCGGATCGACGCGGAGGAGAAAATCGAGCCGAAGGACTGGATGCCGGAGGCCTATCGCCGCACGCTGGTCCGGCAGATTTCCCAGCACGCCCATTCCGAGATCGTCGGCATGCTTCCGGAGGGCAACTGGATCACGCGCGCACCGACGCTCCTGCGCAAGACCATCCTGATCGCGAAGGTCCAGGACGAGGGCGGGCATGGCGCCTACCTCTACAGTGCGACGGAAACTCTCGGCGTCTCGCGCGACGAGCTGATCGGCCAGCTGCTCGAGGGCAAGGCGAAGTACTCGAGCATTTTCAATTACCCGACTCCGACCTGGGCGGACGTCGGCGCGATCGGCTGGCTCGTGGACGGCGCGGCGATCATGAACCAGATCCCGCTGTGCCGTTGCTCCTACGGGCCCTATGCGCGCGCGATGGTCCGCATCTGCAAGGAAGAGAGCTTTCACCAGCGCCAGGGCTTCGAGATCATGCTGCGCCTGTCGCGCGGCACGCCGGCGCAGAAGGACATGGCGCAGCAGGCGCTCAATCGCTGGTGGTGGCCGTCGCTGATGATGTTCGGCCCGTCGGACGCCGAGTCGAAGCACAGCGCTCAATCCATGCGCTGGAAGATCAAGCGGTTTTCGAATGATGAGCTGCGCCAGAAATTCGTCGACTACACGGTTCCGCAAGCCGATTTCCTGGGTCTCAGCATTCCCGACCCGGCGCTGCGCTGGGACGAAGCGGCCGGGCATTACGCATTCGGCGTGATCGACTGGAACGAGTTCGAGCAGGTGCTGAAGGGCCACGGGCCCTGCAACCGCGAGCGTCTCGAGGCCCGGCGGCGGGCGCATGACGAGGGCCGCTGGGTGCGCGATGCGGCAGTCGCGCACGCCGCGAAACTGGCCGCCAGGGAAAAATCGCGCGCTGCTTGAGCGCGGGAGGACAGCATGACCGATAGCTCACGCGACTGGCCGCTCTACGAGATTTTCATCCGTGCCCGGACCGGACTCGATCACAAGCATGTCGGCAGCCTTCACGCGACGGACGCGCAGATGGCGATCGAGCATGCACGCGACCTCTACACGCGGCGCCAGGAAGGCGTCAGCATCTGGGCGGTACGATCAAGCGACATCGTCGCGTCGGATCCCACCGATGCCGATGAACTGTTCGAACCGGCGCGCGACAAGGTCTATCGTCACCCGACGTTCTACGACATCCCGGACGAGGTGAAGACGCTGTGACGCCGCACTGCCGCTACGTTCTGCGCGTCGCCGACACGAGCCTGATACTCGCCCAGCGCCTCGGTGAATGGATCGGCCATGCGCCGGCGCTCGAGGAGGACCTCGGTCTCGCGAACGTGTCACTCGACCTGCTGGGCCAGGCGCGAATGCTGCTTTCCTACGCTGGGGAACTGGAGGGCCGCGGCCGCAACGAAGACGACCTGGCTTACCTGCGCGAGGAATCCGAATACCTGAATGCGACGCTGGTCGAGCAGCCGAACGGCGATTTCGGCCAGACCGTCGTGCGCCAGGTGCTGATGGACGCCTGGCAGCTCGAGCTCTACGAGCGGCTGCAACATTCGCAGGATCCCCGCCTTGCGGAAATTGCCGCCAAGGCCGTCAAGGAAACGCGCTACCACCTGCGCTACAGCGCCGGCTGGCTCGTGCGCCTCGGCGACGGGACCGACGAGAGCCATGCGCGCGTGCAGGCCGCGCTCACGCGGCTGTGGCCATTCACGAATGAATTGTTCGCCGCCGACGACGTGGATCGTGAAGTCGCAGCGGCCGGCATCGCGCCAGTGCCGGATGCGCTGCTGCCGGCCTGGTCGGCGCGCGTCGACGAAATCCTGGCGGATGCCCGCCTTGAGAGACCGGCGGTCGTTCCCTTCGGCTGGCAGGGCAAGCAGGGCCGGCACAGCGAGCACCTGGGCTACGTCCTGGCGGAAATGCAGTCACTGCACCGCGCCCACCCGGGCGCGGCCTGGTAGTGCGCCGATGACCGATGCACCCGCCTCGATGGGCGTCGAGCCGCGGCCTGGCGCGCTGCCGCCGATGGTGCTGGCACGCCTGCGGGAGATACTTGCCGGCGTCCCGGATCCTGAGATACCGGTATTGAGCGTCATCGACCTCGGCGTCATCCGCCATTTTCGCGAGCGCGCCGACGGCACGGTCGAAGTCGGCGTGGCGCCGACCTACTCGGGGTGCCCGGCCACACCCGTCATCAAGGCGGATATCATCCTTGCTCTCGAGCGCGCCGGCTTTCGCGCCGTGGCGGTCGATGTGCTGTCGCCACCCTGGACCAGCGACTGGATCAGCGACGAGGGCCGGCACAAGCTCCTTCGGTTCGGAATCGCGCCACCGGCGCAGGCGGTTGCGAGCGCGCGCCGGCTGCTGCAGCCGGACCTCGCGATCGCCTGCCCGCACTGCGGATCGACCGGAACGAAGAAGCTGTCCGAGTTCGGCTCGACACCCTGCAAGGCGCTTTATCGCTGCGAGTCCTGTCTCGAGCCCTTCGACTACTTCAAGTGCATCTGACGCCGTGCTGAAGTTTCACGCGCTCAAGATTACGGAGCGGACGGCAATCGCCGACGACGCAGTGGCGATCGGCTTTGCGCTGCCGGAAGAATTGCACGCCGACTATCGCTTCCAGGCGGGCCAGCATGTCGCCGTGCGGGCCGTCCTCGACGGACAGGAAGAACGGC
>JBATEA010000185.1:0-1829 GCA_049663745.1 Steroidobacteraceae bacterium
GCCTGGGAATCACCGGCGGTCAATGCACTGACCGGCGGATTCTTCGGGTCCACGCGCGCGACCATGAACCAGGCATTGCTGCGCCCGCGAGTCACGGGGCACCGGGCCTTCCAGCCCCTCGCGGGCGAGCTGATCCATGCCTGCCTTTGGACGGACCGGATGCCGGTGCGCCGATGCCTGGCCGAGTTCGGGAAATTGGTCGAGTCGCTGCTTCCGGATTGGGGGCGTACACCGCCGCAAGGCCCGGGACTGATGCAAAGCCAGGGGAATTGAGATGACCGAGCCAACGCCAGGTGCCGGAGCGCTGCACGGGATCCGGGTACTGGATTTCACGGCCCTGCTGCAGGGCCCGCTCGCGACGCAGGTCCTTGCCGACCTCGGCGCCGATGTCGTCAAGCTCGAGAAGCAGGAAGGCGAATGGATGCGCCAATGGGGCATCTTCGCTTCGCGAACGCACGGCGAAACTGACGCCTTTCTCGCGTTCAACCGCAACAAACGCAGCGTCGCGATCGACCTGCGCGAGCCCGGCGACCTCGAGCGCGTGCTTGAACTCGCCGACAGCGCGGACGTCGTGGTCGAAAATTTCCGGCCCGGCGTCATGGACCGTCTCGGCCTCGGTTACGAGGCACTCAGGAAACGCAATCCGCGCCTGATCTACGCCGCCTCGTCGGGTTACGGCCGCACCGGGCCCTATGTCTCGCGCCCAGGACAGGATTACCTGGTTCAGGCGCTGACCGGCGCAATGTGGCTCACCGGGCGGCGCAGCGATCCGCCATTCCCGATGGCGCTCGCGGTTGCCGACCAGTACACGGGCCTGCATCTTGTCGTCGGCATTCTGGCCGCGCTCCAGCATCGGCACCGCACCGGTGAAGGGCAGCGGGTGGACGTGGATCTGCTGTCCTGCATGCTGGCATTGCAGCAGCAGGAACTCACCGTCTACCTGAATCACCACAATTCATTCGAGCGTCCGCAGGAAAACCTGGGACATCCCGGACTCACCGCGCCGTGCGGGGTCTACGCGACCGGCGACGGATTCATGCTGCTGGCGATGACCCCTTGTCCGAAGCTCGGCGGCATTCTCGGCGTGGACTGGCTCGCGCCATACGACACGCTCGAGAAGATGTACCAGGAGCGCGACACCGTGTATCGCCTGCTGGCGGCGCATTTCTCGACGCAGCCCACAAAGCACTGGATCGACCTGCTGTCCGCAAGCGACGTCTGGTGCGCGCCGGTCCGCAGCTATGCCGACCTGGAGGATGACCCGCAGATCGCGCACAAGGGACTGCTCTGGGACGTTCCCTACGCGGACTCGGGCAAGACCTACCGCACCGTGGGATCGCCCTTCAGTTTCTCGGAAAGTCCCGTCTCGGTGCGCCGCGGCGCGCCGCGCGCCGGCCAGCACACGCCGGAATTCCAGGCGCGCGACATCTGGAGGGACTGAGGCCATGCAGACCTGTAGAGGAGTGCCAGCCGATGCCTGACTTCTTTGCCCCGATCCGGGAGGCAATTGCGATCCGCGTCCGGGACGAGCACAAGCTGCCCATCGCGATCGTCGGCGCCGGCGAGATCGCCGACCTCGCGCATCTGCCGGCCTACCGGGAGCACGGCCTCAAGATCGTCGGGATCATGGATCTCGACCGCGAGCGGGCCAAGGCGGTGGCCGCGCGCCACGGCATTCCCAGGGTCTATGAGACCGTGGACGAGATCGCGAAGGACAAGGACGTGGTGGTCGTGGATATCGCCGTGTTTCCGTGGGTGCAGGGCGGGATCGCGCTGCCAATGCTCGATGCGGGCAAGCACCTGCTGTGCCAGAAGCCGCTGTCCTATGA
>JBATEA010000186.1:0-1840 GCA_049663745.1 Steroidobacteraceae bacterium
TCCCCGGGGTGAAGCGAGCCCAGGCGCAGCCTTGATGGCTGCGCCTGGATTCGTCGGCCCTACGAAGCGGCCTCTGCTACTTGCTCCCCCTCGTACTCGGCGTATGCCTGCAGCACGAGATCACGCACGCGCTCCTGCCCGGCCGCATCAACGGTCGGACGCAGCAGCGCAAAGCTGCGACGCTCACCGTTGACCGAGTACTGGCGCGCGGGGAACGTGACGTTGCGGCCACTGCCGCTGCGGCGCTCCCACACGGCAAACCCGATCAGCTTCAAGCCGTCGAGCACGCCGTCGGTGAAGTGCAGCTCGGCATCCGCGAGTTTGCCGGGCGGGTTGGCTTTGTCGTTCGGAACGATCTTGACGACCATGATGTGACCTCCTGAAAAGCTCGCCTCCTCGGCGAGCGGTTGACGCCGACGAGTGAGTGCGAGTCATGCCGCGACCTGGCTGGTTGCTGGGGCCTGAAGCCGTTGCCAAAGCCAGTGCTGCAGCGTGTTGAGGCCGACGAGCCCGGGATCCGCCGACAGCAGCTGATGCTGTTGACCGCGGTACTTCGCTCGTTGCCAGGCGAGCTCCATCGCATCCACGAGCACAAGGCGCGCGTGTGCCTTGGCGCGGGAGGGATCGAGCGTGATCGGCTCCGCCGCGAAGCTGACGACGTCCGCGAATGTCGCGGCGTGCAGCGTGACCGTCGCTGGTGAGTCCAGCTCGGTGGGAGCCGTGGTGACGAACGCGAAGTAGATCCGCGTGTGGTGGCCGATCGTCACCGTGATGTTTGGTGTGCGCGACCGTTCAGTCATGGGGTTCTCCTTTCTTCGAGATCCCCCGACGCTTCGATAAATGCCCTCCGTGTGAAGTCCCGAGGCCGAGTCAAGGCCGCGCCAGCGGCGAGCGGAGCGAGCGAAGCCTTGACGCGGCTGAGGACTTCCACAGAATGCGAAGGTCGAAGCGGCGGGCATGGTTACTCTCCGTAACTCCTCTTCGTGATCTGGCCGCCTTCGTGGAAGCTGAAGTAGCGGCCGTCGTCGCCGACGATCAGGTGATCGAGCAGCGCGATGTCGAGCACGTCGGCCGCGGCGCAGAGACGCATCGTGAGCCGCGCATCGTCCGGACTCGGGGTGGGATCGCCGCTCGGATGGTTGTGAACGACCATCAGGCCGGTCGTGCCCGGTGTGAGACACGCGGGCAGAAACACGTCCGGCATGGACACTGGCGTGCTCACGCGCGTGCCGCGCGAGAGCATGTGCCAGGCGAGCAGGCGATAGCGGGTGGAGAGGCAGGCGACGCCGAAGACCTCGACGGGCTGATCGGCGATCAGCGGCGCGAGGACGGAGGCCGCATTCCGTGGGGTGTTCAGCGCCACGGAAGGCACATCGACCACGCGCCCGTCGCTGCCGCGCAGCGAGCGGTAGGCGTAGACGAGTTCGCGCACGCGGTGGCCGCGTGGCAAGGCCGGTGCGATATGGACGTCGTTCATCGATAGCTCCTTTCAGTGCGGACGCGGCCCTGAGACCGGCGCCCGTGACGAACGTCGGCGGCGTCGTGAGCAGTCGCAGCCGAAGGTGTTGAGTTCTGCTTCCAGGGGACCGACCCCGAGCCCGACGCGCTTGCCCGTGCGAGACAGGTCGTCGAGCGACCAGCTGTGGCGCAGGAGCAGGGCGATGGCGACCAGCCGTGGGAACTGGCTGGCGGGCACACGGGAGATGGGGCCGACGAGTCGATCGAATTCGTCAGTGACGTGGAGTTCGTCGAGGAGAGTGGTGACGAGGCCGCGCGTCCACCCGAGACTGTGGGCATCATCGGCGAGTTCCTCTAGAACGTCGCCGCGGTGGTGTTGTCT
>JBATEA010000187.1:0-8148 GCA_049663745.1 Steroidobacteraceae bacterium
GCTTGTACTCGGTTGCCGTGTAGTACTCGGTGATCCAGATCATGGCCGCGGTCAAGCCAAGCCCGATCAACGCGCAGAAATAGAGCGGCATCGCGGCCTCGCCCAGCATGTAGCGCGTGATCGGGTAGTAAGCGATCGCCGCGATGACGCCGGAGACGATCACGCCGCGATACAGCGCGCTCATGATCTTGCCGCCTTCGGAAACCTTGACGAAGAACGTGCCGATGATCGAGGCGACGATGGACACGGCGCCGAGCACCAGCGGGAACAGCACCGCCGCCTCGCCGAGTTCCTTCATCATCAGGCCCGCGAGCAGCATGGTCGCGACCACGGTGACCGCATAGGTCTCGAACAGATCCGCCGCCATGCCGGCGCAGTCGCCGACGTTGTCGCCGACGTTGTCCGCGATCACGGCGGGATTGCGGGGATCGTCTTCGGGGATGCCGGCCTCGACTTTGCCGACGAGATCTGCGCCCACATCGGCGCCTTTCGTGAAGATGCCGCCGCCGAGGCGCGCGAAGATCGAGATCAAGGAGCCGCCGAATGCGAGGCCGACGAGCGCATGCAGCGAGCGGTCGCTGTCGCCGGTCAGGCGCATCATCACGCCGTAGTAGGCCGCGACGCCCAGGAGGCCGAGGCCGACGACCAGCATGCCGGTGATTGCGCCGCCGCGGAACGCGACCTGCAATGCGGGATTCAGGCCGATGCTCGCTGCGTGCGCAGTGCGCACATTGGCGCGCACCGACACATTCATGCCGATGTAGCCGGCCATGCCCGACAGCAGCGCGCCGAACGCGAATCCGACGGCCGTGTACCAGTCGAGTGCGAAGCCGAGTACGACGAACAGCACGACGCCGACGATGGCGATGGTCGAGTACTGGCGGTTCAGGTAGGCCTTGGCGCCCGCCTGGATCGCCGCCGCGATTTCCTGCATCCGCGCGCTGCCGGCGGGTTGCGCCAGGATCCAGCGCACCGAGTACACGCCATAGAGAATCGCGACCACGCCGGCTGCCATCGCCAGCCAGAGTGCTTCTTGCATCGACATGAAATTACTCCCTGGAAACAAAAATCATATCACGAACGCTTGCAATTTCCGGCGCACGCGCGCGGCGGAGAGCTTCGCATAGACCGGTATTCCGGCCTTGAATGGCGGGTAATCCTCGCCGCCGATCAGCGGCTCGAGATAGCGGCGGCAGGCTGCGGTGATTCCGAATCCGTCCGCGGTGATGAAATTCCGCGGCACCATCTTCTCGCGATTGGCGACTTCCTCGATCGACACCGAGCCGATCTTCCAGCGGTAGGGCTGCGACGACTTGCGCACGATCACCGGCATCACGGCATTCTTTCCCGCAAGCGCGAGTTCGACCGCCGCGCGGCCGACGGCGTAGGCCTGCTCGACGTCCACGCGCGAAGCGATGTGGCGCGCCGAGCGCTGCAGGTAATCGGCGAGCGCCCAGTGATACTTGTAGCCGAGCGCCTCCTTGATCATCGCCGCGAGCGTCGGCGCGACGCCACCGAGCTGCACGTGACCGAAAGCATCACGCGTGCCCATGTCCGACAGGAATTTTCCCTCCGCATTGCGCGCACCCTCGGAAGCGACGATGACGCAATAACCCTTCTGCTCGACCGTCTCGCGCACGCGCGCCAGGAAGCGCTCGCGGTCGAAGGCGATCTCCGGGAACAGGATGATATGTGGCGCTTCACCGGCCTTGCAGGCGGCGAGGCCACCGGCTGCGGCGATCCAGCCGGCGTGGCGGCCCATGACCTCGAGGATGAAAACCTTGGTCGAAGTGCGTGCCATCGACGCCACGTCGAGCGAGGCCTCGAGAGTCGAGACCGCGACGTACTTTGCGACCGAACCGAAGCCGGGGCAGCAATCAGTGACCGGCAGGTCGTTGTCGACAGTCTTCGGGATGCCGATACAGGCAACGGGGTAGCCGAGCTGCGCGCCGAGTTCGCTCAGCTTCAGCGCGGTGTCCATCGAGTCGTTGCCGCCGTTATAAAAGAAATAGCCGATGTCGTGGGCGCGGAACACCTCGATCAGGCGCTCGTACTTCGCGCGATCCCGCTCGAGGTCCTTCAGCTTGTAGCGCGCCGAACCGAATGCTCCGGACGGCGTGTGGCGGAGCGCGCGGATCGCGGCGGGTGCCTCGCGGCCGACGTCGATCAGGTCCTCGGTCAAGGCGCCGACGATGCCGTCGCGACCGGCGTAGAGATGCCCGATGCGGTCGCGGTGCCGGCGGCAGGCCTCGATGACGCCGAGGGCGCTGGCATTGATGACGGCGGTCACGCCGCCGGATTGCGCGTACAGGGCGTTGCGAAGCGCGGGTTTCTTCTTCATGCGTCTTGCCACTCGACAGTCGGTTTTCCGGGCGGCGGCACCGCCCCGTGGGGGGCGAAGCATAGCCGATTTGCCGCGGTTTGACGCAACCGGCGGCCGCGGGCACGATGGGCGCCCCTCGAGGGGCCCCGGGCCCGCGGAGTGCGTTGGGATGAGGCTGGTATTGCTGGGCGCGCCCGGTTCGGGCAAGGGCACGCAGGCGCAGAGACTGCAGGCGAATCACGGCCTGCCGCAGGTATCGACGGGCGACCTCCTGCGCGAAGCCGTGGCCGCGGGCACGGAGCTCGGCCGCGCCGCAAAGATCGTCATGGACGCCGGCCAGCTCGTCGCTGACGACATTATGCTGGGCATCATTCGCGAGCGGCTGGCGCGTCCGGACGCTGCGCGCGGATTCTTCCTCGACGGATTTCCGCGCACGATCGCGCAGGCGGATGGGCTCGCGCGCCAGCTTTCCGAGATGGGCGTGTCGCTGGATGCAGTCGTGCAGATGGACATCGAACCGGAGATCCTGCTGCGCCGTCTCGCGGGCCGGCGCAGCTGCCGGCGCTGCGGCCGCGTGTTCCACGTCGAGACGAATCCGCCCAGGCCCGGCGAACTCTGCACGGACGGCAGGCCGCACGACCTGTTCCAGCGTCCGGACGACAACGAGGCCACCTTGCGCGAGCGGCTCGCGGTCTATGGCGAACGCACGCAGCCGCTGATCGATTACTACGCGCGCAAGGGCCTGCTGCGCCGCATAGACGCCAATGGCACGCTCGATGAGGTCAACAGCCGGCTCGAGGCTGTGCTGGCGAAGTGAAGAGGGGACAGTCCCCTTTTGAAGAGGACTCCAAAAGGGGACAGTCCCCTAAGGTGACAGTCCCCTAGAGCGCCGCGAGCAGCGGCTCACCGACGACTTCCCGCCGCCAGCCCGTGAGGACCGGCAACGCGCGTTCGCCACGCAGAAGCGCCGTCAGGTCGCGCCGGGTCGCCAGTACTTCGGGCTGGACTTTCAGTTCTTCCGCGATCGCGAGCAGCTTTTTCTGCAGGATCTTCAGCAGTCGCAATTGCTCGGGTCCGGCGCGTGTCCCGTCGTCGGCGAACGATTCAGCCGGGGATTCGGCTGCCTCGGCAAGCACCTTCAGGATCTCGCCCCCGGCGCGGTCAGCGGTCGCGCGCGGGACGTTCGCGAGCCGCGACAATTCCTCGCGCGTGCGCGGTCGCGCCTGCGCGATCTCGTAGAGCGCCGCGTCGGGCAGGACCCATCCGCGCGGCAAGTCGCGTGCCATTGCGCGTTCCTCGCGCCAGTGGGTGAGGGCGCAGATCGCCGCCTGCGCAGCCGGCTTCATCCGTTCGAGGCCCTTCAGGCGCCGCCAGGCGTTAGCGGGTTCGACGCGATACAGCGAGATGTCGATCAGCGCCGCGGATTCTTCTTCCATCCAGGCACGGCGGCCGGACTGGGTGAGGCGTTCATCGAGGAGCGCTGCAAGCGCCGGAAGGTAGCGCACGTCATCGGCGGCGTAGGCCAGCTGCTCGGCCGACAGCGGGCGCCGGGCCCAGTCGGTACGTGCGTGACCCTTGGCAAGTTCGACTCCGAGCAGCTGCCGCACCAGGTCCGCGTAACCGACCTGCGATGCAAAGCCCAGCAACGCGGCCGCGAGCTGGGTATCGAAGACCGGCGCGAGCGGTGTACCGGTCAGCGGCAACAGGGCCTCGATGTCCTGGCGTGCCGCGTGCAGCAGTTTCGGCCTGTGCGGGTCGGCGAGCGCTGCCACGAGCGCGCGCGCATCCGCGATCGCGAGAGGATCGATCAGTGCGAGGCTGTCGCCTGCCGCGACCTGCACCAGGCACAATTTCGGATAGTAGGTCCGTTCGCGCACGAACTCCGTGTCGAGCGCGAGCCCGGCGCCCGCCGGCCATGAATCGACCAGGGTGCGCAGCACCGCCTCGTCGCCGATCAGTGCATCGGTGATCATGCCGGTCGCCTGCTTGGATACAATCGCCATCTTCCTCATTATGCGGAACCCGCCGCCGCGTCCCAAGGCAGAATGACCCAGATCCTGATTTCCCTCGTCGAGATCGCCCGGCTGCGGCGCGACCCGAGCATCCTGCCGGCTTCGCTGACGCTGATCGTCATCCTCGCCGCGGCCTATGCGGCCAGCAGCGCCGTGCAGTCCTGGATGCTGTACGAAGGCGATCGGCTGCTGGCGCGCACCGCTGCCGACCTCGGCCTGACATTCGGGACCTTCTGGCTGGTGCTTGCCGCGACCCGCCGCCTGCATCGCTACCGGCAGACGATGAACGCGGTGCTCGGTACGTCGGTGCTGCTGACGCCAGTCCTGATGTTGCTGATCGCATTGCAGCAGCCTGCCGAGATGTTCTACCCGATCAAGCTCATGGCCTGGGCGGCTTCGATCGGCGTGATCGTCTGGTACACGCTGATCGTCGGTCACATACTGAGGAGTGCGCTCGAGATCGGATTCGTGACCAGCATTGCGATTGCGATCACGACCGTTCTCGCGGCCAATGCCGTGCTCGCGAAGCTTTTCCCGGTGACCGCCTGATGCACATCCACATCATCGGGATCTGCGGCACCTTCATGGGCGGCATCGCGGCGCTCGCGCGCGCGGCCGGCCACCGCGTGACGGGCTCCGACGCCAACGTATACCCGCCGATGAGCACCCAGCTCGCGGCGCTCGGCATCGGCCTGATCGACGGCTACGATCCTGCGCAACTCGATCTGAAGCCTGACGTCGTGCTGGTCGGCAATGTCATGAGCCGCGGAAATGCGCTGATCGAGCGGCTGCTCGACAGTCCGCTCGCATTCACGTCCGGCCCGCAGTGGCTCGCGGAGAACATGCTGCAGAGCCGCGAGGTCGTCGCGGTCGCGGGCACCCACGGCAAGACGACGACTGCGAGCATGCTCGCGTGGATCCTCGAGCGCGCCGGCCACGACCCGGGGTTCCTGATCGGCGGGATACCCGGCAATTTCGGGGTCTCGGCACGCGCCGGCAGCGGCAGGCCTTTCGTCATCGAGGCCGACGAATACGACACGGCGTTTTTCGACAAGCGCGCGAAATTCATCCATTACCGCCCGCGCCACCTGGTGCTGACCAACCTGGAATTCGACCACGCCGACATCTACCCCGACCTGGCAGCTATCCAGCGCCAGTTCCACCACCTGATGCGCACCGTGCCGGGTTCCGGCCGCGTCACCTGGAACGCCGCCGATCCCGCGCTCGCGGCGATGCTCGCGATGGGCTGCTGGACGCCACTTCGCGGATTCGCGCGCGATGCCGTCGCGGGCGCCGACTGGCAGGTCCGTCTGCTCGAGGCGGACGGATCGGCATTCGAGCTGCTTTGGTCCGGCAAGGCCGCGGGCGTCGTGCGCTGGCCGCTGATCGGCTTGCACAACGTCGAGAACGGCCTCGCAGCGATCGCGGCCGCAGAGGGGCTCGGTGTTTCGCCGGCGCAGGCGACCGCCGCGCTCGCGGAGTTCCGCGGCGTGCGCCGGCGGCTGGAACTGCGCGGTGAAGCGCGCGGCATCCGCATTTACGACGATTTCGCGCACCACCCGACCGCGGTTGCGTCCACCATCGATGCGATGCGGCGCCACGTGGGCGGGCGGCGCATCATCGCCGTGCTCGAGCCGCGCTCGAACACGATGCGTCTCGGTCATCATCGCGAGGGTCTTGCGGCTTCGCTCGCCGGCGCCGATCGCATCTGGATGTACCAGCCGGCCGGGCTCGACTGGAATCTCGGCGAGGTCGCCGCGAAGCTCGGCGGAAAGGCCGCCGTGGTCCGCGACCTGGCAGAACTCATCGCAACGCTTGCCTCCGAACTCAAGGGCGGCGATGAAGTGCTGATCATGAGCAACGGCGGTTTCGGCGGGCTGCACGACCGGCTGCTGCAGGCGCTGCAGGCGACGGAATGAGCGAGGCGGTTCGCGAACTGCCGTTGTTCCCGCTGAATACCGTGCTGTTCCCCGGCGGACCGCTGCCGCTTCGGATATTCGAGCCGCGTTACCTCGATATGGTCAGCCGCTGCATGCGCGAGAAGTCGGGCTTCGCGGTCGTGCTGATCACCGAGGGCGAGGAGACCGCCGCGACCGAGAGCTTCGCCGCGACCGGCACCGAGGCCAGCATCGTCGACTTTGATCGTCTCGAGGACGGCCTGCTCGGCATCAGCTGCATCGGGCGCGAGCGCGTGCGCGTGCTGGAGGCTTGGCGTGAAGCCGACGGGTTGAACCGGGGCCGCGTCGTCACCATCGACGCGGATCCCGTGCTGCCGGTACCGGCGACGCAGGTCTGGCTCAGCGAAGTCGTGCGGCGCGTGCTGCCGGAGGCGGGCGACAGTTATCGCCACGTTGCGATGCGTGACGACGCCGCCTGGGTCGGCAATCGCCTTGCCGAGATGCTGCCGCTGTCGCTCGCCGACAAGCAGGCACTGCTGGAGCTGACCGATCCGCTCGAGCGGCTGTCAGCGCTCGAACCCGCGGTCAGCCGTACGGACTCCTGAGCGTCAGCCAGGGTTTTGGCGCGCGGCCATGCGCCAGCCCGCGAATCGGCCGCGTGCCAGCCACAGCGCCAGCAGGATCGCGCAACTCCAGCCCGCAACCAGCCAACCCGTGAATCCGTCGAAGCTGCTCACCAGGAATGACCACGGCGACGCCGGATCCTGGTGGGTCACCTTGGCAGTCGCCTTGATCACGCAGACCCAGCCCATGTGCAGCCCGATGCCGGCGGCGATGCTGCCGGTCCAGAGTCGCACGAGGCCGAGCAGCAGCCCGACCAGTGTAAGCGTGATGAAGGCGTCGGCGATCGGCGCAGGATCCGCAAAGCGCGCGAAGGCGGCACCGAGGAGCGTGATACCGCTGTCCCAGTGAACCTCGGCATGAGGGATGTACACGCGCGCGAAGAAATGGATCGCCGCATACAGGAGCGCCGTGGTCCAGACCGCGGTCGCGGCACCGGCATCGCGCAGCACGGCGCGAAACATCAGGCCGCGGAAGAATGTCTCCTCGACGAACGCGACTATAAGGCCGGTCACGGCGCCGGCCACGATGCCGGACATCAACATGCCCGCATCGAATGCCGGCCGCGGATCGCGGATGCCGAGCGCCACGATCACGAGCGCCATCGGCAGCATCGTCGCGACGCCTGCCGCGAGTCCGGCGCCTGCCTGTCTGAGGAACCGCGCCCGCGGCAGCCCATAGCCCCAGTCGGCGCGGCCGCGCAGGCCGAGGCGCCAGACGGCGACCGCGATGCCCGCGAGCATCAGGAGCTGCCAGAAGCGGCCGATCACCTTGTGGAACGCCCATGCCGGCTGCAGCGCATGCGCCAGCTGGTAGACGGGCCAGGCGACGAGCGCCGCGAGCAGGAGCGTGCCTGCGATTGCCGCCAGGAACCAGGCTGCCGGGCGCATCAGCCTTCTGCGGCAATCGCCGCAAACGCGCGTCGCGCAGCGTCCACGGTGACCGCGATTTCGGCTTCGCCGTGTGCGGCGGAAATGAATCCCGCTTCATAGGCCGAGGGCGCGAGGTAGACACCGGCGTCGAGCATCCGATGGAAGAACTTCCGGAAGCGCGCGACATCGCAGGCCATCACCTGCCGATACGAAGACACTTGTTTCTCGCTTGTGAAAAAGAAGCCGAACATGCCGCAGACGTGATTGGTCGCGAGCGGGATGCCGGCTTCGCGCGCGGCGGCCGCGATGCCGGCGACCAACTGGCCGGTCGCGGCCGACAGCGCCGCGTGGAAACCCGGGCGTGAGATGGCTTCCAGCGTCGCGAGTCCCGCAGCCATCGCGACCGGATTGCCCGACAGCGT
>JBATEA010000188.1:0-5109 GCA_049663745.1 Steroidobacteraceae bacterium
GCCTGAATCTGCATGAACCTGTCCGGTTGCTTCAAGGCCTACGACGTTCGCGGGCGTGTGCCCGGCGAGCTGAATCCCGAGTCGGTCTATCGGATCGGCTGCGCCTACGCCGTCTGGCTGCGGCCGAAGCGCGTCGCGGTCGGCCGCGACATCCGGCATTCGAGCGGGGAACTCGCGGCGGCGCTGATCCGCGGCCTCAACGACTCCGGAGTGGATGTCGTGGACATCGGGCTGTGCGGCACCGAGGGCGTCTATTTCGCGACTTTCTCGCTGGGTCTCGACGGCGGCGTGATGGTGACCGCCAGTCACAATCCGCCCGATTACAACGGCCTCAAGTTCGTTCGCGAGGAGTCGCGGCCGGTCAGCGGCGACACCGGGCTGCAGGAAATCCGCCAGCTCTCCGAAGCCGGCGAGTTCACGGCGTCCTCGAACAGCGGCACGGTCGCAGGCTTCGACATTGGGCCGTCCTGGCGCGCGCATCTCCTGAGCTATTTCGATCGTTCCCGGCTGAAGCCGCTCTCGATCGTCGCGAATTCAGGCAATGGCGGCGCCGGCATGGCAATCGATCTCGTCGAGTCCGCGCTGCCGTACCGGTTCACGAAGGTTTATCACGAAGCAGATGGCGACTTTCCGCACGGCGTGCCGAACCCGATGATCGAGGAAAATCGCAAGGTCACGAGCGACGCGGTGCGAAAGCAAGGGGCGGACCTGGGCATCGCCTTCGACGGCGATTTCGACCGTTGTTTTTTCTTCGACGAGCAGGGTCGCTACATCGAGGGCTATTACATCGTCGGCCTGCTGGCGACGTATTTCCTGGCGAAGAATCCCGGCGCGAGCATCGTCTACGACCCGCGGCTGATCTGGAACACGCAGGACATCGTGCAGGCGCACGGCGGCAAGGCGGTGATCTGCAAGTCGGGCCATGCATTCATGAAGGCCGGCATGCGCGCGGCGGACGCTGTCTATGGCGGCGAGATGAGCGCGCACCATTACTTCCGCCGCTTCGCGTATTGCGACAGCGGCACGATCCCGTGGCTGGTCATGGGCCAATTGCTGTCCGAGGCCGGGCGGCCGTTTTCCACGCTGGTGGACGAGCGCATCCGGAAATTCCCGGCGAGCGGCGAGATCAACCGCCGGATCGGCGATCAGCAGGCGGCGATCGAGGATGTCCGCCGCCAGTTCGTTCCCGGGGCGGTATCGGTGGAATCGATCGACGGGCTGTCGGTCGCGCACGAACGCTGGCGCTTCAACCTGCGCACCTCCAACACGGAACCGCTGGTGCGCCTGAATGTCGAGTCGCGCGGCGACGCCGCGCTGATGCGCGACAAAACTAGCGAGATCCTGGAGATCCTCGACCGCCACGCGTAGTAAAGGGGACGCAACCCTTTAAAGGGTTGCGTCCCCTTTAAAGGGTTGCGTCCCCATTAAAGGGTTGCGTCCCCTTTTCCCCAAATCAGTGTAGGCTCGGCTAGGCTTCGGCTAGCGTGAGTCAAGCGCCATGGCCCGCGTCCTGATCGTCGATGACCACGAAGTCAATCTCTACCTGTTGCGCTCGGTATTGGAAGGCTATGGCTTCGTGGTCGATGAGGCCAGCGACGGCGAACGGGCGCTCGCAACTGCGAGCCACACGCCACCGGATCTAGTGATCTCTGATCTTCTGATGCCGGTCATGGACGGCTACACGTTATTGCGTCACTGGCGCGCCGATGCCCGATTCCGCCACATTCCTTTCATTGTCTACACCGCTACCTATAGTGAACCGCTGGACCGCAAGCTCGCCCTCGACCTGGGCGCGGATGCCTACCTCCTGAAATCGACGGAATGGACGGTGTTCATCGAGCGCGTGCGCGCGGTGCTGGCGTCGGCCGGTCGCGGCGCGATGCCACTCGCCGAGCGGGTCGCCGACACCAAGGTCCAGATGAAGGAATACAACGAGGTGCTGATCCGGAAACTGGAAGCGAAGTCGGAGCAACTTCAGGAGGCGAACCGGCGTCTGCGACAGCTCTCTCAGCGCCTTCTGGAAGTGCAGGAGGTGGAACGTGCAGCCATCGCCCGCGAATTGCACGACGAGATCGGCCAGTCGCTGACTGCAATCAAGTTGAGTGCGCAATGGCTCGCGCGGCGCTTCACCGGGCCGGAGGCGGGCAGGATCGCCGATTGCATCGCGCTCTCGGACCAGACGCTTGCACAGGTGCGGAGCATGGCTCTCGCGCTGCGACCGCCGCAGCTCGACCAGCTCGGCCTGACCGCTGCATTGGGCGATCTTGTGGAACGAATCGCGGCCCGCGCCGGAATCGAGTCGCGCTTCGACGCCGATTCGCAGCAGGTCGCGCCGGGTTATGCGCAGGCGACGGCGGCATTCCGGGTCACGCAGGAAGCGTTGACCAATGTCGTGCGCCACGCCGGCGCCAGCAGGGTGGCGGTGCGGCTCTATCGCAATGACGGCGAACTGGTCGTCGCCGTCGAAGACGACGGCCGTGCTTTCGATACGGAGGCTGCCCTGGCGCGCGCCGCCAAAGTCGGCAGCATCGGCCTGCTCGGCATGCAGGAACGAGTGAACCTTGCGGGCGGCTGGCTGAAGATCGAATCCCAACCAGGGCAGGGGACCCGGATTACCGCGGGCTTTCCAGGTGACGCGCCTATGAAGGTCACCGGATGATGCGCATCGTGCTGGTGGACGATCACACATTGGTGCGCGCGGGACTGCGGGCATTGCTGGACGACATGCCGGACATCACCGTCGTCGCCGAAGCCGCGGACGGCGCCTCCGGGCTGGAAGCCGTGCGCCTTCATCGGCCCGATCTCCTGATTACGGATCTTGCGATGGCTGGCATGAACGGTATCGAGCTGACCGAGAAGGTTACCCGGAAATTCCCGGATACCCGGGTGATCGTGCTCTCCATGTATTCCAGCAGGGAGCACGTGCTGCGTGCAATGAGCGCCGGGGCGTCGGCCTACCTCCTGAAGGATGCCGCCGAAAGCGAACTGGGACTGGCCATGGCCGCAGTCGCCAAAGGCGAGCCTTACCTGTCTGCCGGCGCCTCACGCCGGTTGGACAAACTCGTACAAGTTGACGGTGCTTCGAATACGGATCCACTGGCGCTCCTGACGGCGCGCCAACGGGAGGTCTTGAAATTGATTGCCGAGGGCGCCGGGACCAAGCAGATTGCGCACCAGCTCGACATCTCGCCGAAAACGGTCGAAGTGCATCGCTCGGAGATGATGTCCCGGCTCGGCATCCGGGACATCGCGGGGCTGGTGCGTCTCGCCGTGCGGGCGGGGCTGGTGTCTACGGACCGCTAGCGGACTGCCGCTTACAGCACGGTCTTCGACACGGCGGCCGAGTTGCTGCTCTCGGCGCCGCTGGTGTCGTAGGCGCTGGCGACGAAGTAGTAGGTGGACGGTGGCAGGTTCGATACCACGGCGCTGGTGATGCCACTATTCGCGATTGTGATTACGTTCGGGTAGCTGCCCGGCGCGGTGCCGTAACGGATCCGGTAGCCGGCCAGGTTGGTCAGCGACGTGCCGTCGGTGCGCGTGGTCGGCGGCTGCCAGGACAGGGTGGCGCTGCCCAACGACGCCTGCTGTACGGCGATCGAGAACGCCGGCAGCGAGACGGTCGCGGTGCCGTCGCTGACCTTGATCGTGATGCTGGCGTAGGTACCGACTGTGCCGGCCCCAGGTGTGCCAGACAGTCGACCGGTCGTCGAGTTGAACGAGGCCCAAGCCGGCCGATTGGCGATGCTGAAGGTCAGCGCGTCGAGGTCGGCATCCGCCGCGCTCGGCGTGAATGTATAGGCCAGGCCCTCGCGTGTCGCGATCGGCGGCGTGCCGCTGATGGTCGGCGCGCGATTGACGTGGTTGACGACGATCGAGAAAGGCGCGAGCGCGGCACTGGCCTTGCCGTCGCTGACGCTGATGCCGATGTCGATGTATTCACCGACCGCAGTCGAGGTCGGCGTGCCGGACAGGCGGCCGGTCGAACTGCTGAATGATGCCCAGGCTGGCCGGTTGACGATGCTGAAGCTGAGCATGTTGCCATCCGCGTCGGATGCGGTCGGCGTGAATGAGTAGGTCTGGCCCGTGGTCACTGCAGTGGCAGAGGTTCCGGAAATCGTCGGTGCCGTGTTGGCCGGTGGCGCCGTGACCGTGCAGTCATTTCCCTTGCGGTGGATATTGCATTGTCCCGGCTTGGCCTCCGCGATGGAGGTCAACGCGAGCGCCGCGACCATGAATGCGACCGCTGCGAAATTGCGAGTGGTGGTCCCCGATGCACTTGCTTGCAGATTCATTTCGACACCCCTGGCTTGTAAGGCCGGGCTGTCGGTTGGTCCGCAAACATCGGGTGCCGCAGGACTCGCAGATCACTGCGTCCTCAAGTGGCAACCCCGCTATCGTGGGCCGTGTGGCCGACAGACCGGAAGCTTTGCGTCCCCGCCTTTCGACGGGTTTGCCGTGTTTCACTGTCGGGACCACTATCGCCGCGAGTCGGCGCGCGCAGTACTGGGAGAATCCCTACGGGCGCGTAACTGGATCACGTTTTGTGTTTGCGCGGATGGCCGCAGCAGGCGGTCGCATCGCACCATCGCGCATCAACTCAACATAATTCGGGAATTAAAGGGGACGCAACCCTTTAAAGGGTTGCGTCCCCTTTAATCCGTCCCCTTTAATCAGCTGTCAGGACGAGCTTTGCGGCGGCGATCGCGAGGACGAGCGCCATCAGCGCCAGCAGCCAGCGGGTCGACAGCCATTTCAGCCCCAGCCAGGTACCGGTGACGGCGCCGCTCAGCACCGCAAGCGCCAGCCAGGGTAATTCTGCCGGCAGCGTCGCCCAGGTCGCGGTGCCTGCGATCAGCGCCATCGCCGAATTGGCGAGGATGAATGGCGCCGAAATGCCACCCGCGTGCCGCGGTCCGGCCCAGCCCGACAGCAGCACGATCGGGGAGAGGAAAATGCCGCCACCCGTGCCGGTCAGGCCGGACAGGAGCCCGATAGCGGCCCCACAGCCGATTGCGGGCAGGATCGGGATCCTGGCCTTGTCTGCCGGGTTCTCGGTCGGAGGCCGCCCCCGGGCGCGCCAGGCGAGCACCCCGGAGGACAGTGCAAGCG
>JBATEA010000189.1:0-2543 GCA_049663745.1 Steroidobacteraceae bacterium
GTAGAAGACCTCGCATTCTCCGCCAGGAAAAATATCCCGTGCCTGCTTGAGCAACTTCATGGCCGGCCCGGTGAGGGCTTCGAGGAAATTCGGCTGCTCCACCACCGGCTTTTGAAAGCTGCCGTGAATTTTCTGCTTGACCTTGGGGCAGCCCTTGGCATCGATCAGTGCGGTGGTCACGTCAACGAATCTCTCATTGACAAAATCGAGTCCGCCCTGGAGAGCCATCCGGTTCTTCCGGGTCGCAAAGGCAACATCCTGCGCGTTTGCCACTCCTTGCTCGACTTTCCAGTCGGAAATGAGCGTGGGTATGTCGCTGCTGCCGCCTGAACCCTGGAAGATGCCCGCGAAGTCGTATCCTTTGGTGACCACCAGACCCAGCGGTCCGGCAAAGAAGAAAGCGCCGCCATCCACCAGGTTGAATTTCTGGCTGGCCGCATACTGCGAGAATTCCCGGTCGAGATCGGTGCCTTCGAGCGTGAGGCCGTTGCCACGCAGCGACATATGACCCGCCATCGTTTGCTTGATCTCGATGACAGACTCTCCATGCATGGTGAGATCCACCTCGAAATCCATCAGTCCCCTTGCGATCTTGCGGGGTGACTGGGTCTTGAAGAACTCCTCGATGTGGAACTGCGGCAATGAATATCGGACGCGATGGAGTGGGACCGCCTTCGAATAATCCGATTCCAGGGTCCCGGTTCCCTGGGCGCCGAAGAGGCGCATCGTGATCGGCCTGAACTGAAAGATCCCATTCCCGCCGTCAACGGAGAACTTCAAGCCGGACATTGGCACGGCATTTCTCTGGAGTTCATCGCAGGCCACTTCAGCCTTGGCGGAAAGACGCCTCATGAAGTCCTGGCCCGTGTCACGCAGGAGCTGCAGACCGTGTACATCGAGGCTGCAATGCCGGGCATCGTAAACATCGCCGGACTGCCTGTTCACATAGTGCAGCGCGCCATCCGATACGGAAACGCTCGCCAGGTCGAATGCTGGCAATGGAACTTCAACCGCGTCCGGTTTCTCGAAATTGAACGTGCCATCCGCGGCCCGCTCGATTGAAATGCTGGCATGTGACAGCGCGATCTTGCCGAATCGCACTTCCTTTCGGAGCAGGGGGAGGTAATCGATCCAGACCTGCGCCTCTCTCGTTTCGAGGACGTCGGCTCCCCGGTTGCGAATTCGCAGGTCCTCGAGCGTGACATGCAAACCGGGGAAGAGGCCGGTTGCCACCCGGCCGCCGACCGTGACCTCCATGCCCAATGCGTCCGAGGCCAAGGCCTCCATCATCGGCTTTGAGACCCTGGTGCGCACATAGAGAAGCGCGATCACCATGAAGATGACCAGGAGGATTGCCGCTGCGCAGGCGATTTTCAGGGATTTCGGCATTGGCCTGATCCAGGTTTCCCGGCGATTCTACGCGTGCCCGGCCGCACCACAAAAAAAGAGCCCGGCGTATGGCCGGGCTCCGTTGTCGGTCGAATTGCCTGCCGGGCTTCAGTCGCCAACCGCCTCGAGCGCCGCCTCGGCGTCGACCAGGCCGAAGCCGGAGTCGTAGTCATAACCGCCCGGGCCGACTTCGTCGATTCCGAAGGTGATGGTCGGACGGGCAGACGTGAAGCGCAGCGTGATCGGACGCGCCGTCTCCTCCATTATCTGGCGGATGTCAGCGGGGGTCAGGTCCGGCTTCTTCTGGAGCATCAGGGCGGCGACAGCCGCGACATGCGGCGCCGCCGCCGAGGTACCGAAGAAATTCGGATACTCGTCCCCCGGCTGGTCGAGGCCACTGATGAACGTGCTGAACGGGCTATTGATGCCGTCGGTATCGTCGTCGTCATAGCTCGAGTCGGAGAAGAAGAAGCTCGTATTGCCACCGTCCGGACCCGTCACGCTCGGGTTCACCCGGTGTTCGGCGACGGCCAGGCGGGTTCCGAAGCGATCGAAGTAGATCGGGATGTTGCCTGCAGACGAGAAATCATTCAGGCAGGCCGGCGAGCAGGGACTCAGGTCGATCGCCGGAGTCTGCGTGTCATTCGGAGGCACTTCACCACTCGTGCTGAAAGGCTCGGTGACATACCACGAGGCCGCGCCGATGGCCTGGGCGCCGGCCGCATTCGAGTGGCCGAATGACGTGCCACTTTGTGTGTCGAAATCCAGCACGCCGAAGGTCCCGAGTGAGTCGAACCACGCGTGCTTGACGACGCCCGGGTCAGGGCCCGCATTCAGGATGATCCCGATGTAGAAGAGCTGGGTCACCCTGGGTGGTCCGGAGTAGTAAAGGGCCGAGACATCGACAGCGTCACCGCCGATATTGCGGTCACCCGTGCACTGGCAGGTGATCCCGCGCGATACGCCGGGCGGGCAGAGCGGCACGACATGGCCCTTGTAGTCGAAAAACACGAGGTCAAGATCGCTTGTCGCGCCGACCGCGAGCGCCGGGTTCTGGCCGGCCTTCAGCCTGGCATAGGTTGTCGCTGTCAGATGTGGCTGGTCCCACTGGAAGCTGAAGATCGTAAAGCCGGCCTCCGCGGTCGGAGCCAGGA
>JBATEA010000190.1:0-3199 GCA_049663745.1 Steroidobacteraceae bacterium
GCATAGAAATCGAGGATCGCGGGCTGGCCGGCGGCGAGCGCTGCCGCGAGTTCGCGGTCCAGGTCCTCGATCGAAGCGACCGTGTGGAAGGGAAGCACCGCGGTGGCGGGCGCCTGCGGGCCGCCGAGCATGCCCGTCAGCGAAATGCCCCGCAGCGGCTGCAGGGGATCGCTGCCGCCCGCCGCCGCGCCGATCATCATGATGATTCCCCAGGCAATGGCCGCGATGCCGGCGCCGCGCGTGAGCGGGCGTGGTCCGCCCTGCGGACCCGGCCGCCCGAAGCCGCCGAAGTAATAGCCGGCGACGATGGTGAGCAGGGCCCACAAGGCAAGCGTCTGCGGGCCCGGCAGGATGCGCTCGAGCATCCAGACCGCAACACCCAGCATCATCACGCCGAACAGCGCCTTGACCGTGGTCATCCAGGGGCCGGCATGTGGCAGGAAGCGCCCGCCCGCCACGCCAACCAGCAGGAGCGGTGCGCCCATTCCGATGGACATCGCAAAGAGGGCCAGCGCCCCGCGCACGATGTCCCCTGACTGGCTGATGACCGTCAATGCCGCGACCAGTGGCGGCGCGACGCAGGCCGTCACGACCAGCGCCGACAGCGCGCCCATGATCGCGGTGCCGAGCAGGCTGCCCGCCTTCTGGCGGCCGGACACGGCCGACAGCCGCGTCTCGAGCGCGGCCGGGATGCGCAGTTCGAACAGGCCGAACATCGCGAGTGCCAGCACGACGAACAGGATTGCGAAGCTGATGATGATCCATGGCTGCTGGAAGAAGGCCTGTGCCTGCTTGCCGGCGGCCGCAAATGCCGCGCCGGCGATCGTGTAGGTGGTCGCCATGCCGAGCACGTAAATGACCGACAGCAACATCGAGCGGCGCGGGGTCGCGGCCACGCCCTGACCCGCGATGATGCGGGCGAGGATCGGAATCATCGGCAGCACGCAGGGCGTAAATGCGAGGCCGAGCCCGCCCACGAAGAAGAGCGCCATCACGACCAGCAGGTTTCCGGTCGCGAGCCGGGCCGCCAGCTGGTCCTGCTCGGCAACCAATGGTGGGGCGTCCGCCCGGGACGGTGTGCCGGCCGGGGGCATCTCGATCGTGACGGTCTTGGTGACCGGCGGATAGCAGAGCCCGGCATCGGCGCAGCCCTGATAGCCGACCGAGACCGCGAGCGTCGCGGGCGTGACGGGACGGGTGACCGGGACGGTCGCGGCGAGCGCGTGGTAGTAAACCTCGACCTCGCCGAAGAACTCATCGGTCTTCTTCTTGCCCGGCGGCATCGCGATCTCGCCGAGCGTGAAGCCCGTGGTTGCGGTCTTCACCGAGATGCGGTGGCGATAGAGGTAATAGCCGGGTGCGATCTGCCAATCGAGCGCGAGCTGCGCCCCGCCATCCGCGGCCGCGGTGAACACAAAGGCCTCGTCAACCGGCAGGAACTGGTCGTCGTTGATCGCGGGGCCCAGCAGGCCCTGTGCCGTCGCGGCGGCAGCGACAGCCAGCAGACACGCGGCCAGGACAGTCCTCGGACTCATCATTCGCAGGGATCCTTCCGGCTGATTTTTCGGCATGCGGGGCGAGAGGTTAGCGGCACGGCGCGCGCTTGTCGCGACCGCCTGGCCGGTTTCCCGATTTCGCCGCGGATTTCCAAAGATTGATGATGCATAAAGACATGATATTTCAACGAGTTAAGAATACCAGAGGGGACGGGTGAGACAGCGCTTGAATTTAGGTCGCCAATCCCTATGATTAGCACCCGACCAGGGAGAGTGCTAACTCAAAAAGAGCGCTCTCCCGGGCACCTACGCAATCGATTTTCCAAGGAGTGTTCAGCCATGAAGATCCGTCCGCTTCATGATCGAGTGATCGTCAAGCGCGAAGACGAAGAGCGCAAATCACCCGGCGGCATCGTGATCCCCGACACCGCTGCCGAGAAGCCGATCCGCGGCAAGATCGTCGCAGTCGGCAAAGGCAAGATTCTGGAGAACGGGAGCGTGCGTCCGCTCGACCTCAAGGTCGGCGACAAGATCCTGTTCGGCAAATACGGCGGAACCGAAGTCAAGGTCGACGGCGACGAGCTCCTCGTGATGCGCGAGGAAGACGTCATGGCCGTGATCGAAAAGTAAAGAGGACAAGCACCAATGTCAGCCAAGGAAGTCAGATTCAGCGACGACGCGCGCACCCGCCTGGTCCGCGGCGTCAACCTGCTCGCAAACGCCGTCAAGGCGACGCTCGGCCCGAAAGGGCGCAATGCGGTGCTCGAGAAGAGCTTCGGCGCGCCGACCATTACCAAGGATGGCGTCTCGGTCGCGAAGGAAATCGAGCTCAAGGACAAGTTCGAGAACATGGGCGCGCAAATGGTCAAGGAAGTCGCTTCTTCGACTTCCGACGAGGCCGGTGACGGCACGACCACGGCGACCCTGCTCGCACAGGCGATCATCCGCGAGGGCATGAAAGCCGTCGCCTCGGGTATCAACCCGATGGACGTCAAGCGCGGCGTCGACCTGGCCGTGACGGCCGCGGTCGAAGAGCTGAAGAAGCTCTCCAAGCCCTGCAAGGACTCGAAGGCGATCGCCCAGGTCGGCACGATCTCGGCGAACAGCGACGAGGCGATCGGCAAGAAGATTGCCGAGGCGATGGAGAAGGTCGGCAAGGAAGGCGTGATTACGGTCGAGGAAGGCTCGGGCCTCGAGAATGAACTCGAAGTCGTCGAAGGCATGCAGTTCGACCGCGGCTACCTGTCGCCGTACTTCATCAACAACGGCCAGACGCAGACCTGCGAACTCGAGAGCCCGTACATCCTGCTGTACGACAAGAAAGTCTCGAACATCCGCGAGATGCTGCCGCTGCTCGAGGGCATCGCCAAGGCCGGCAAGCCGCTCCTGGTCATTGCCGAGGACGTCGAGGGCGAGGCGCTCGCGACACTCGTGGTCAACACGATCCGTGGCATCGTCAAGGTCTGCGCCGTCAAGGCGCCGGGCTTCGGCGACCGCCGCAAGGCCATGCTCCAGGACATCGGCGTCCTGACCGGCGGCACCGTGATTTCCGACGAGGTCGGCCTGTCGCTCGAGAAGGCGACGCTGAATGACCTCGGGAAGGCCAAGAAAATCGTCGCCGAGAAGGAAAACACGACGATCATCGACGGCGCCGGCAAGCCCTCCGAAATCAAGGGCCGGATCGAGCAGATCCGCCGCCAGGT
>JBATEA010000191.1:0-6713 GCA_049663745.1 Steroidobacteraceae bacterium
CCTCGCAGCCGCGATGCAGGCGTCACTCGGCCTCTCGGATCGTGATGTGCTGCGCACCAAGCTGACATTCTTCAATACGGGCGTCAGCAGCTTGCTGTTCGACGGCGAGACGGTCACGATCGAATCACTGAACTCGGTGAGCCACCTGGAGCAGCCGGCGTTCACGCAGCTGATCACGCACCGCTGATCCGGGGGATCCCGCGCATGGATTTCCAGCTCGAGCCCATCAAGCAGTCGATCGTCAACCGGGTTCGCGAATACGTGGATCGCGAACTGATCCCGCTCGAGACGGCGTTCCTGCAATCCGGCCTTGGCCCATTGCTTCCGGTGCTGCGCGGGAAGCGCGCCGAGGTCAAGAAGCTCGGGCTCTGGGGACCGGTTTATCCGCATGAGCATGGTGGCCTCGGTCTCGACCTCATCACGCATGGCCTGATATCGGAGGCGCTCGGCCGCTGCCCGCTTGCGCACTACGTCTTTGGTTGCAATGCGCCAGACGCGGGCAATGTCGAGCTGCTGCACGAGTTCGGGTCGGTAGCGCAGAAGAAGCGCTGGCTCGAGCCGCTGGTCGCGGGTGACATCAGGAGCTGTTTTGGCATGACCGAGCCGGGCAACAGCGGCGCCAACCCGCTGATGCTCGAGACGACTGCAGTCCTGGACGGCGACAGCTGGGTCCTGAACGGCCGCAAGTGGTTCACGACCGGCGCCGACGGCGCGAGCGTCTGCATCGTCATGGCCGTCAGCGACCCCGACCGGGCGCCGCACGAGAGAGCGAGCATGTTTCTCGTGCCGACCGACAGCGCGGGATACCGGCTGCTGCGCAACACACCAGTGATGGGACATGCAGGCACGGACCTGTTCTCGCACGGTGAAATCGAGTTCGAAGACTGCCGCATCCCGGCCCACCACCTGCTGGGTCCGCGTGGCGCCGGTTTTCGGCTGGCCCAATCGCGCCTCGGGCCCGGACGCATCCATCATTGCATGCGTTGGCTCGGCATCTGCGAGCGCGCACTGTCGATGATGATCGATCGCGCGGCGACCCGGATCATCGATCCCGACGGCCGGCGCCTCGGCGACAGCGATATCGTGCGGGCCTGGATTGCCGAGAGCGTGGCGGAAATCCGCGCGGCGCGCCTGCTCGTGCTGCACACGGCATGGCGCATCGGGCAGGGCGGGGCGAAATCCGCACGTGACGACGTCAGCGTCATCAAGTTCCATGTTGCAGGCGTGCTGCAGCGGGTCGTGGATCGCGCCTTGCAGGTGCATGGCGGACTCGGCATGACGGACTACACGTTGCTGGCCTGGTTTTATCGCGAGGAACGCGCTGCGCGCATCTATGACGGGCCGGATGAGGTGCACAAGATCTCGGTCGCGAAGCGCATGTTGCGGGACCATGCGTGATGAGCCTGGTTGATGATGCCGCGCCGGTGCGCGCCGGCGAGGCGCTCGACGAGCGGCGGCTCGGAGAATACCTGGCAGCTCATGTCCCGGGGCTGGAAATGCCCTTGCACGTGCGGCAGTTCCCATCGGGCTTTTCGAATCTGAGCTACCTGCTGAGTGCCGGCGGCGTCGAACTCGTCCTGCGCCGGCCGCCGAGCGGCACGCGGCCGAAGTCCGGGCACGACATGAACCGCGAGTTCCGCGTGCTTTCGGCATTGCGCGCCGGATTCGCCGAATGCCCGAGGCCGCTGCATTTCTGCGCCGACCAGTCCGTGATCGGTGCTCCTTTCTATCTGGTCGAGCGGATCCGCGGAATCATCCTGCGCCGCGATTACCCTTCGGGCCTCGAGGCGACGCCGGCGCTGGTGCGCGCTCAGCAGCTTGCGCTGGTCGATGTGCTCGCGAGATTGCACGGCCTCGACTACGCGTCGCTCGGACTGGCGGATCTCGGCCAGCCCGAAGGCTATGCCGTGCGCCAGGTGCGTGGCTGGACGGAAAGATACGCGAAAGCCCGGACCGACGATGCACCGCAGGCGGCCATGGTGACCGATTGGCTGGCGGCGAATACGCCGCCGGGATCCGGCAGGGCGGCGCTGATACACAATGACTACAAGCTCGACAATGTCGTATTCGACGCGCAGCGGCCGGATTGCCTGGTCGGTGTGCTCGACTGGGAGATGGCAACCATCGGCGATCCGCTGATGGATCTTGGTTGTTCGATGGCTTACTGGGTCGAGGCGGGCGACGGGTCGGAGATGCTGGCGACGCGAATGCTGCCGACGCACTTGCCTGGATCCCTGAGCCGCAAAGAGGTCCTCGGCCAATACGCGAAGGCGAGTGGCCATGCGTGTGGCGACTTCCGCTTCTACCGGATCTTCGGCCTGTTCCGCCTGGCGGTGATCATCCAGCAGATTTACTACCGCTACCATCTCGGCCAGACCCGGGACGAGCGCTTCAGGGCGCTGGGGCCGATGGTCCACGTGTTGATTGCCAGGGCGCTTGCTGAGGGGGGCGCTTGAAGGGCCGTATCCCCTGTTCAGGTTCCATTCAGCGCCGCTGGCCGATGCTCGTTGCAGCGGCAATTGCGTGAAGGCGCGGCATGGCCTATATACACGCGTAGCCTCTGGAGTGCGCCTTGATCAATGTCTCTAGCAAGCGCTGGTTGGCGACCGTGATTGCGGCCCTGGTCGTCGCCGGCCCCGCGTCCGCCGAAGACGCACGCCCGCAGACCGACGAGAAGTGCATCGAGCGCTGCGACACCGAATCGGACCAGTGCATGGCCGATTCCGAGGGCGAAAAAGGCAAGGTCGACGCCTGCGACGACAAGTACAGCAAGTGCCTGAGGGCCTGCGACGCCCCCGGCAACTGATCACGCGCCCCCGACTCCCCGACCGCCCGCCGCCGGGCGGCGCGAAGCCCTAAACCTGCAATTTCGGCAGGGCAGTTGATAAACCCGACTTTTCGTATATATTGCGCAGCCCGAAGATTGTCGGGTTTCCAGTGGATATCATTGATTTCGCTAGGAATTCATCTGAATGAAACAGCGCAATGATGAGTCCTTTGACCTCGAGGACGAGTTTCTCGGGGAGGCCACCAGCGACCAGGACGGCGACCTCGACAAGTTGATCGTCGTCGAACGCCGGCCCAAGGGACCGCGCAGGCCGGTGCAGCAATCCGCCTGGAGCAAGGTGGAGGACGTGCTGGCCGAGAGGCGCCTGAAACGCGAACTGTCCGAGTACGACCCGGACGAAATCTGACGAAACCCGCCGCGACTGATCGGGGTAGCTGGTGGCGCAAGGCGCGGGGCGCGCTGATCGAGCTGCTGGGCGATCGCCAGTGCGCTTACGTTTACGACCTCGCGACGATTGCGGCGCAGGCACGGCTGGTTGGCGGCATGCGCTCGGTGTCGCGCGTGCTCTATGCCATCAAGGCCAATCCGCACCCGGAAATCCTCCGCACGATCGCTGCGCAGGGCCTTGCATTCGAATGCGTCTCGCGCGGCGAAGTCGAGCGGGTGCTCGAAGCCGTGCCAGGCATTGCGCGCGGGTGTCTGCTTTTCACGCCGAACTTTGCCGCGCGCGCGGAATATGAATGGGCGATCGAATCGGGTCTGTGCGTCACGGTGGACAATCTGTATGTGCTGCGCAACTGGGCGCGCCTTTTTCGTGACACCTCGATTTTCGTGCGCATCGACACCGGCCGCGGTCACGGCCATCACCAGAAAGTCCGGACGGCTGGCGTGCACTCGAAGTTCGGCGTGCCGCTCTTTGAACTCGCCGACCTGCGCCAGGCGGCGCAGCAGGCCGGGGCCAGGATAACGGGACTGCATGCGCACACCGGCAGCGGCAACTTCGCGGTCGGCAGTTGGGTCGAGACCGCGCAAATACTCGCCGACGCCGCGACCCAGTTTCCGGGGGTCGATGTGCTCAATATCGGCGGCGGGCTCGGCGTCCCGGACCAACCGGGCCAGCGTGCCCTGGATCTGGGCGACCTCGACGCCGTGCTCGGGCAGTTTCGCGGTGCGCATGCCGGTTTCGAATTGTGGCTGGAACCGGGCCGTTACCTGGTCGCGAACGCGGGCGTCCTGCTGGCACGGGTCACCCAGTTGTAAGGGAAGGGGGCGGTGCAGTATGTGGGCGTGGCGACCGGCATGAACTCCCTGTTGCGGCCCGCGCTCTACGGCTCGCATCACGAGATCGTCAATCTGACGCGGCTCGACGAGCCATCCGGATTGCGGTGCACCGTGGTAGGCCCGATCTGCGAAAGCGGCGACGTGCTGGGCCAGGACTGTCTGCTGGCACGCCCGGTCGAAGGCGACATCCTGCTGATCGCGAACGCCGGCGCGTACGGCCACGTGATGAGTTCGCATTACAACCTCCGCGCGCCCGCGGAAGAGCTGCTCCTCGGCACCCGATGAGCGAAGTGAGCCAACGGCACTTCGCAAAGATCATGCTGATCAACGCGATCTGGGGATTCAACCTCGTCGCGATCAAGGCGGGTGTCGACCGGTTTCCGCCCGTGTTTGTCGGATTCCTGCGCTTCCTGATCGTCGGGCTGGCCGTTCTTCCGTGGCTGCGCGTGCGCCGCGGCGAAATGCGCTGGTTACTGATCGCGGCGATATTCGGCGGTGGACTGCAATTCGCAATCATGTACACCGGCGTGGCGCTCTCGGGAAGCATGTCTTCCGTTGCGATCGCCGGGCAGCTTGGCGTGCCGTTCGCGACCCTGCTGTCGGTCATCGTGCTGGGTGAACGGATCCACTGGCGCCGCTCGATGGGCATCGCGCTGTCGTTTGCCGGCGTCGCCGTGCTCGGATTCAACCCGGTGGTCCTCGAGTCCTGGCAAGGTCTGGCGCTCATCGTGCTGGGGGCCTTCATCGGCGCGATCGGGCTCGTCGCGATCAAGCGCGTTCGCGACCTCGACGCGCTGGAACTGCAGGCCTGGCTTTCCTGGGGCAGCTTGCCGGTATTCCTGACGCTGTCTTTCTGGCTGGAGGAAGGCCAAGTCGAAAGCCTGCGCCACATCGACCTGGTCGGCGCGGCCGCGGTGCTTTACTCGGCGCTTTTCGCGAGCCTTTTTGCGCACACGGCCTACTTTGCGCTGATCCACCGCTATCCGGTATCGAGCGTCGCGCCGCTCACGGTATTGGGGCCCGTGTTCAGCGTCGGCTTCGCAATCCTCTTTCTGGGCGATCAGCTGGATTGGCGGATGGTCATCGGCGGCGTCATGACCCTGAGCGGCGTGGCCGTGATCGTCCGGCGCGAAGGCAAGGCTGCCGGTACAGGCAGCCTCGGCCCGACCTGACCCGTTCCGGGCCCTGTATCCGTTGAAGCTATTGAAGACGCGCTTGCGGTCGCCGGGCCGCCGGACTACGGTGACAGGACCGGCCTTTGAACGGAGGTGTCTGATGGCACACGTCTATTCGGCGGGCGGTTCACGTCGAGCGGCCGTCTTCACGGCCATCATCGGGCTGCACTTTGCGGTCCTGCTGCTTGTACTGAATGACGAAGTTCCCTCGTTCCCGGTCACGACCCGACTGCCGGGACCCGTGACCGTACTGCCTCCGGAACCGCAAACGCCCGTTATCGTGCCGCCGGACGAAGTCGCGCCGCCCGAGGCGTTCGGCCCGGCCATTGAAAGGCCTGACTTGCAGATTCCAGATTTCGCAGCGCGCAACGAAATGCCCGGTGCGCCGACTGCGGACGGCCAGACGCAGGACGACGCCTGGCCGCCGCCTGGAGCGTACACGGTCCGGACGCCGGCCAGCCTGCAGGGTCTGAGCCGCGATTTTGCGGCCGTGGTCCGCGCCTGCTATCCGGCCGGCGCGCGGCGCAACGGTCAAGAGGGCCAGCTGAAACTCGCAGTGACGATTGGCACCCGGGGCCAGGTGATTGCCTGGCGAGTGGTCGAAAGCACCGGTTTTCCGCGCCTGGATGCGGCCGCACCATGTGTACTGGGCAAGCTCGGGTTCAACGCGGCCCGCGAAGGCGGCCGCAGCGTTGAGAGCGAGGTACTCTTGCCGATGATATTCCGGCTGGATTGAGCGCAGCCTTTGTCGGGCGGGCTGAGAGGGCTCGCCGCTTGCAGTCGTATCGGCCAGCCGCTAAGGTGGCCGTGCCGGGTTTCGGACGCACGGAATCGTGCACGACAAAGAATTTTGGCGGGGTAGCGGCCCGGTTTCCGGGTCAATGCAGCCGGCGATATCGACGAGGGGACGAACAGGGTCGGCTATGGCGAACACCTATTCGGCGGGCGGGCCACGTCGGGCGGCAGTATTTGTCGCAATCATCGTTCTTCATTTTGGTTTCTTCCTGGCCTTGAAGGCTGGTCTGGTCCGGTCCGGCATGCAGTTGGTCCAGGATTTCGCGATCATGGATCTGCCGCCGCCGCCGCCGCCGCCGGAAGACATGGAAGAGCCGCCGCCACCGCCGCCGGTGGACGTGCCGCCGCCGGTCGTGCCGCCTCCACTGATCGACCTGCCGGCTTTTGAGGGTCCGTCTTCGGCGATCACGGCCCGTGTCACCGAGGCGCCGCCGCCGCGCGCCCAGACCGCGCCGCCGCGCCAGGTGCAGATCACGCCGCCGAGAATCAAGGCGCGCGGAGACCGGATCGCCGCAGCGATCAATGCCTGCTACCCCTCGGCGTCGCGACGCCTGAGCGAAGAAGGCCGCGTGGTCGTGACCATCGCGATCGGCGCGGACGGCAAGGCCGGCACGATGCGTGTTTCGCAAAGCAGCGGGTTTGAGAGGCTGGACGGGGCCGCCGAATGCGTGATC
>JBATEA010000192.1:0-13604 GCA_049663745.1 Steroidobacteraceae bacterium
GCTGACCCGGTTCTTTCCCGCCGCCGCCATGGAGCGCACGTCATGAGCTTTAGGCTGACCTACGCGACGATGTACAACCCGCCGGAAGAGATGCACGCGCGTTTCGAGCGCGCGCTCACAACCGTGCGCGGCCGGCTCCCCGCGACACACGCGCTTTTCATCGACGGCAAGGATCGGCCAGCGGTATCGACCGAGGAGCGCGCGAGCCCGATCGACAATCAGCTGAAGCTCGGGCGTTTTCCGCTCGCTCAGCCGGCGGAAGTGGATGCGGCGCTCGCCGCCGCGCACCGGGCATTTCCCGCGTGGCGCAACGCGCCGCTCGCCGGGCGCGTGCGGCTGATGCGCCGCGCGGCCGACATCATGGAAGAGCGCGTCTACGAGATCGCGGCGTCCCTCGTGCTCGAGGTCGGCAAGAACCGTCTCGAGGCGCTTGCCGAGGCGCAGGAAACGGTGGACTTCTTCCGCTGCTACGCCCTCGACTTCGAATCCCACAAGGGCTATGAATTCGACCTGCCAAACGACCCGCTGACGGGTTTCACGTCGCGCAATCGAAGCGTCATGCGCCCCTATGGCGTCTGGGCAGTGATCGCACCCTTCAATTTCCCGCTCGCGCTCGCTGGCGGCCCGGTTGCCGCCGCGCTCGTGACCGGCAATACGGTGGTCGCCAAGTGCGCCTCCGACACGCCCTGGGCCGGACGCTTGCTCGCCGACTGCATCCGCGATGCCGGTTTCCCGGCCGGCGTCTTCAATTATGTGTCGGGATCGGGCGCGGCAGCCGGCGAACAACTCGTGCGCGATGCGCGTACCGCCGGCATGACCTTCACCGGCTCCGTCGCCGTCGGCCGCGCGATCATGTCGGCCATGGCGGCCGGACCCTGGCCGCGACCCTGCATCACGGAGATGGGCGGCAAGAATCCCTGCATCGTCACCGAGAATGCGGATCTCGAACGCGCCGCGAGCGGCCTGGTGCGTTCCGCCTACGGCCTGGGCGGGCAGAAGTGTTCCGCGGTGTCGCGGCTGTACGTCCATGAGCGCGTCGCGGACGAACTGATGTCGCGCATCGAGAAGCAGATCGATGCGATCCGCATCGGCGACCCGACCAGGCGCGAGAACTGGCTTGGCCCCGTGGTCAACGCGCGCGCGCACGAGAGCTACGCGCGCTACGTGGCGCAGCTGAAGACCGGCGGTGCGAAGTTGCGCCGCGGCGGCCGCGTGCCGACGGATGGGGCGCTCGCGCGCGGTTTTTACGTCGAGCCGGTGCTCGCGGACGCGCCGCTGGCCGATCCGCTGTGGCGGCACGAGATGTTCCTGCCGATCCTGATGGCCCAGCGCTATCGCGACCGCGACGAGGCGATGCGCCTCGCCAACGATACCGACATGGGCCTCACCGCCGGCTTCTACGGTTCGGCCGCGGAAGTGCCCTGGTTCCAGGACAACATCCAGGCCGGCGTTACTTACGCCAACCGCGCCCAGGGCGCGACGACCGGCGCCTGGCCCGGTTATCAGCCGTTCGGCGGATGGAAAGGCTCCGGTTCCTCCGGCAAGGCGATCGCTTCCTTCTATTACCTGCCGCTGTACCTGCGCGAACAGTCGCGCACCGTGGTGGAGTGAATGACCGAGTTCCTGTCGCTCCCGGAGGCGATTGCGAAGCACGTGCCGGACGGCGCATCCGTCGCGCTCGAGGGCTTTACGCACCTGATTCCCTTCGCGGCCGGGCATGAACTCATCCGGCAGGGCCGGCAGCGACTGCACCTGATCCGCATGACGCCGGACCTGGTCTACGACCAGCTGATCGGCGCGGGCTGTGCGCGCAAGCTGACTTTTTCCTGGGGCGGCAACCCGGGCGTCGGTTCGCTGCACCGGCTGCGGGACGCGGTCGAGCAGGGCTGGCCGCGCCCGCTCGAGATCGATGAACAGACGCACGCCGGCATGGCGGCGGCGTATCGCGCAGGCGCCGCGCGTCTGCCGTTCGGGATGCTGCGCGGCTACATCGGCACCGATCTCGTGAAGCACAATCCGCGCATCCGCTCCGTGCGCTGCCCCTATACCGGTGAGGACCTCGCGACGGTTCCCGCGATCAACCCGGACGTCACGATCATTCATGCGCAGCGCGCGGACCGGGCCGGCAATGTCGCGATCGACGGGATCATCGGCGCGGCGCGCGAGGCAGCGCTCGCCGCGGCGAAGCTATTGGTCACCGTCGAGGTGGTCGTCGATGCGCTGCCGCCGGCGATGAACAACGTGCTGCTGCCGCATTTCGCCGTCACCGCGGTGTCGCACTGCCCGGGCGGCGCCTGGCCGTCCTATGCCCAGGGGCATTACGCGCGCGACAACGATTTCTACCTGCGCTGGGACGCGATCGCGCGTGACCGCGCGCAGTTCACGGCCTGGATCGACCGCCACGTGCGGGGCACGAAGGATCACCGCACATTCCTCGCGAGCTTGCAAGGCCACGCCGCATGACGAGCCGCACCGTGCCAGGCGCGCACGGGATGCGGCGGGGTTGCTCGCTCGCAAACTCCGCCGGAACTTACGAGTTTGCTCGCGAGCACCCCGCCACCTCGCGCGCGCCAGTGATGCCGCGACCCGCCGGGCAATCGGCGGCCGGAGTGCGCTTGCATGCCGCGGGAAAATCAGGATGAGCGCGTACACGCGGGACGAAATGATGACGGTGGCCGCTGCGCGCCTGCTCAGGGATGGCGACGTCTGCTTCGTCGGCATCGGCCTGCCGAGCGCAGCCTGCAACCTGGCGCGGCTGACGCACGCGCCGGGGCTCGTGCTGATCTACGAGTCCGGCACGATCGGCACGCGGCCCACGGTGCTGCCGCTCTCGATCGGCGACGGCGAACTGGCGGAAACCGCCGCCTGCGTCGTGCCGCTGCCGGAGATATTCAGCGATTACCTTCAGGCCGGGCGTATCGACGTCGGCTTCCTCGGCGGGGCCCAGATAGACCGCTTCGGCAATCTCAACAGCACCGTGATCGGCTCCTATGACAAGCCGCGCACGCGGCTTCCCGGCGCGGGCGGCGCGACGGAAATCGCCGCGCATGCGAAGCAGGTCTTCATCGTGATGAAGGCGACGCCGCGCAGCTTCGTGCCGAAACTCGATTTCCAGACCAGCGGCGGCCATTTCCCGGGGCGCGCTGCGAGCGGGGCGCGGGGTGGCGGCCCGGCGGTGGTCGTCACCGACGTCGGCATCCTGAATCCGCTGCCAGACAGCAAAGAGCTCGCTCTTTCCGTACTCTATCCGGGCATTCCGGCCGAGGAAGCGCGCACAGCCATTGGCTGGCCGCTGGCTTCGGCAGCGGCGATCGGAACCATCGATGCGCCCACGGCGTCGGAACTCGCGGTGCTTCGCGCACTCGAGGCCCGCACCGAGGCCGCGCACCGGAAACCTGTGAGGCTACCTGTATGACCCTGGCAAAACGCGTCGGAACTCCCGTGAAGAACCCGCACATCAAGACCGAACTGCCGGGGCCGAAGTCGCGCGCGATGATCGAGCGCGACAGCAAGGTCGAATCACCCTCCTATCCGCGCGACTACCCGTTCGTGATGTCGCACGCCCGCGGCGCCGAAGCCTGGGACGTGGACGGCAACCGCTTCCTCGATTTCGCCGCCGGCATCGCGGTCTGCTCGACCGGGCATGCCCATCCACGGGTCGTGAAAGCCGTGCAGGACGCCGCGGCGAAGTTCCTGCACATCTCGAGCGACTACTGGCACGAGGAAATGACCGCGCTCGCGGAACGCCTCTCCGCGATCGTGCCGCTCGGCGAACCCGGCATGTGCTTCTTCTGCCAGTCTGGCACCGAGTCGGTCGAGGGCGCGCTGAAGCTCGCGCGCTACGTTACCGGCCGGCAGCGGATCATCGCCTTCCTCGGCAGTTTCCACGGCCGCACGATGGGTTCTCTGTCCCTGACTTCCAGCAAGTACACACAGCAGGCCGGCTTCGCGCCGACGATGCCGGGCGTGACGCACGTGCCCTACCCGAACACGTATCGCCCGCTGTTTGCCGGCGCCGACCAGGGCCGCGCCGTGCTCGACTACATTCGCATGTTGTTCGACCGCAACCTGCCGGCCTCCGAAGTCGCGGCGATCTTCGTGGAACCGTTGCAGGGCGAAGGCGGTTACCTCGTACCGCCCGACGGATTCCTCGCGGGCCTGCGCCAGATCTGCGACCAGCACGGCATCCTGCTCGTGTTCGACGAAGTGCAGTCCGGCATCGGCCGCACCGGGAAGATGTTCTGCGCCGAACACTCCGGCGTGAAGCCTGACATCATGACGCTCGCCAAGGGCCTCGGCTCGGGAATGCCGATCGGTGCGGTCGTCGCAAAACGCAGCATCATGCAGAAGTGGAAGAAGGGCGCGCACGGCAACACCTTCGGCGGCAATCCCGTCTGCTGCGCGGCGGCCAACGCGACGATCGACCTGGTGCACGAGCAATACGCCGCGAATGCGGCGAAGGTCGGCGCGCATTTCATGAAACGCCTCGCGGAATTGCGGCCGAATTACCCCTGCATCGGCGACCTGCGTGGGCGCGGGCTGATGATCGGCCTCGAATTGATCGAAAAGGACGGCTCGCCGGCGCGCGCGCTGGTGGACCGCCTGCTGCACCGGGCCTACCAGAATGGCCTGCTGTTACTGTCCTGCGGCGTCTCGACGCTCCGCTTCATGCCGCCGCTCTGCGTGACCGAGGCGGAAGTGGATGAAGCGATGGTTTATCTGAGGCAAAGTCTCGACGAGGCGCTGGCGGGCGCCGCGTGAGTCAGGCGCGCCGGGCGTTCTTCGTTGCGTCGCTGCTCCTGTGTGCGGCGAGCGCCGCAGCCGCAGGGCGCGAGCCGGTCCTCAAGCAGGTCGACCTTCCGCACAACTATTACTGGCGTGAACTGTACCTTCCGCAACTGACGACCGGCCCTTCGGCCGCGGCATTCACGCCCGATGGCAGCGAGCTCGTCTACAGCATGGCGGGTTCGCTGTGGCGCCAGCGCATCGGCTCGGATGACGCCGTCGAGCTGACGCATGCCGATGCAGCCTACGACTACCAGCCGGATATTTCCCGTGCTGGCGGCAGCGTGGTGTTCACGCGCTATGACGGCAACGCGATGGAACTCTGGCGGTTCGATTTCGCGAGCGGGCGCGAAGATGCGCTGACCGCCAATGGTGGTGTCAATGTCGAACCGCGGCTTTCGCCCGACGGCAGCATGCTCGTCTGGGTGTCCACCGCCGGAACCGGCCATTTCAACCTGATGATCGCGGATGTCCGGAAACACGGGCTCGTCAACCTGCGGCCGCTCGTGGCTCCGCGGAAAAGTTCGCTCGATCGTTACTACTACTCGGCCCACGATCATGCGATCAACCCGTCCTGGTCGCCGGACGGGAAATGCGTGTTCTTCGTCGGCAATGCCGAGATCGGATGGGGCAGCGGCACGATTCGCTCGGTGTCCGTGGCGGGATCGCCGGGCGACGAACCTGCAAACTGCGGAACTGCGACCCGGCACCAGGAAGAAACGACCTGGGCGGCGCGGCCCGAGGTGGCGCCGGACGGCCGGCGGATCCTGTTCTCGAGCTATCACGGGCGTCAACGGCACCAGCTCTGGCTGACGACCGTCGATGGCGCGGCCCCGCTGCCGCTCACATTCGGGGATTTCGACCGGCGCAATGCGCGCTGGTCGCCGGATGGCAGCCATATCGCCTACATCAGCAACGAGCAGGGCAACACCGCGCTGTTCGTGCAGGAATTCTTCGGCGGCGCGCGCACGCAGGTCGTCACAAAGACCCGCAAGTACCGGCCGCAGATGGCACGGCTCTCGCTGGACATCCACGATGACTCAGGCAAGCGTATTCCGGCGCGGGTCAGCGCGCTTGGCAGCGATCGGCGCTGGCACGCGCCCGCGAACGCCTGGATGCACGGCGACGAGGCCTACGACCGTTCCCTTCAGCCCAGCGAGACGCATTACTTCCACTGTGCCTCACCCTGCGAACTCGAACTGCCGGCCGGCAGGACGGCAATTACCGTGCAATACGGCTTTCGCCACCTGCCGAAGTCGGAAGTCGTCGACATCGGCCCGGGCGCGCGCCGCGAGTTGCTGGTCGAACTCGCCGGTAACGACCTCCCCGCTTCATTCGGCCGCCACGTCAACGCCGACCTGCATGTCCACATGAATTACGGCGGCCATTATCTGAACACGCCGGCGCGGATGCTCGCGCAGCAGGACGCCGAAGATCTCGATGTCGTCTACGACCTGATCGTCAACAAGGAAGAGCGCTTCCCCGATATCGCGCAATTCAGCGGCGCGCCCGACCCTGCCAGCGGGCAGCGCGTGCTGTTTCACTCCCAGGAATACCACACCAGCCTCTGGGGCCATCTCGGCCTGCTGCACCTCTCGGATCACCTGCTGCTGCCGGGCTTCACGGCCTACCGCCACACCGCGCTCGCGAGTCCCTGGCCGCACAATGGCGCGATTGCGGACCTCGCGCACGCGCAGGGCGCGCTGGTCGGCTATGTCCACCTTGCCGATGCGGAAATCCGTCCGGAAACGGATCAGTCGCTGAGCAACGAGCTGCCGGCTGATGTCGCGCAGGGCAAGGTGGACTATCTCGAGGTCATGGGCTTCTCCGATCATCGGATCACTGCGGCTATCTGGTACCGCCTGCTGAATCTCGGTTACCGCGTTGCCGCCGGCGCCGGCACCGACGCGATGGCGAATTACGCTTCGCTGCGCGGTCCGGCCGGCGTGACCCGTGTGTTCCTCGAAACCGGTGGCGCAAAGACACCCGCCGCGCTTTATTCGGCGCTGAAGGAAGGGCGGACCTTCGTCAGCAATGGCCCGTTGCTCGGCCTGGAACTCGCAGGGTTGCGCCCGGGCGGCGTGCTTCGCGAAGCATCGGAGCCGGTCCCATTTCGCGTGGCGCTGCGTTCACCCGTCGCGGTCGACCATCTCGAACTCGTGCACAACGGCAAGGTCATACGGACATTTGAGCTGACGGGTGACCGACGGAATCTCGATGCCAGCGGCGAGGTTTCGCTGCCAGGCGGTGGCTGGCTGCTGCTGAGGGCCTGGAACGAGCACGCCGATCCGCTGGTGTTCGACCTCTATCCGTACGCAACGACCGGCCCGATTTACCTGGAGTTGCCTGGTGCGCCGCAAAGCGTCCGTGAGGATGCGGCGTTCTTCGTCGCCTGGATGGATCGCGTAATCGCCGCCGCGGAATCGAACGGCGATTACGACGATGCGAAGGAGCGCGCCGCCACGCTCGGGTATTTCCGGGCTGCGCGAGACATGTTCGTCGAAAAGTCGCGGGGTGAAGACAGACCATGAGACGGATTCCGCTTGCGCTCCTGATGTGTGCGCTGGCGTCATCGGCCCAGGCCGCCGACGACCTGTTCGGCATCGACGATCTGCTGCGCCTCGCGGACGTCGGTGAGCCGGTCTTTTCGCCCGACGGTGACTACCTCGTGTACAGCGTCACGACGAACGATCTCGAGCGCGACCTGCCGACGACCGATCTCTGGCGCGTGAGCTGGGATGGACGCGACAGGCGGGCGCTGACGCACACGCCAGGCGCCGACGAATGGCAGCCGCAGTGGAGCCCCGACGGCGAATGGATCTCGTTCCTGTCGGACCGCGGAGGCGCGGACGCGACGACCCAGGTCTGGGTGATGCCGGCGGCCGGCGGGGAAGCGGAGAAGCTGACGGATTTTCCGGGTGGCGTCAGCGATTACGCCTGGGCGCCGGACAGCAGGCGGCTTGCCGTGATCGCGAATGACCCGGAACGGCCCGAGGGCAAGACCAAACCGCCGCAACCGCCGCCGATCGTCATCACGCGCTACCAGTTCAAGGAAGACGGGGTCGGGCTTCTGACGGAACGCCGCCAGCATCTCTATCTTTTCGAAATCGACGGGCGCAAGGGAACGCCATTGACGTCGGGCCAGCACGATGAATACCTGCCCGCCTGGTCTCCCGATGGCAGGCAGATTGCCTATGTGACCAAGCGCGGCGCCGATCCCGACCGCCACAGGAACTGGGACATCTACCTCATCGAGCCGCGCGCCGGTTCGGAGGAGCGCCGACTCACGAGCTATACCGGCACCGATGTCGATCCGTACTGGGAATCGCGCCTGGACTGGAGCGCGGACAGCCGACGCATCGCTTACCTGCAGGGAGGCGAGGACCGGCTGCACGAATTCGCGCCCTCGCAACTGGCGGTCATCGACGTGGCGACCGGCGAGGCCAGGCTGCCGGCCGCGATCGATCGCTCGTTCACCAAGCCGCGATTCAGCCCCGACGGCAGGTCCGTGCTCGCGCTGATCGAGCAGAACCGCGTGACGCTACTGTCGCGCATCGAACTCGCGAACGGGAAGATCACCCCGCTGACCCAGGGCCGACGCTTCGACGTCGACTTCGCCGTCGCCGCGAACGGACGCGTCGCGGTCCTCGGCGGCGACGACCTTCATCCCTATGAACTCGACGCAATCGAGCGGCGCGGGCTGCGCAGGCTCGCGGATCACAACGAGTTCCTGCGCAGCAAGCGCCTGGCGGATGTCGAGCCGATCGGGTTCGACAGCACCGACGGCGCGCATATCGACGGATTCCTGGTGAAGCCGGTCGGTTACGAGTCCGGGCACCGCTATCCGACGATCCTGCGAATCCACGGCGGTCCGATCTACCAGTTCAGCCACGAGTTCATGCCCGACTGGCAGGTGTATGCGGCCAATGGCTACGCCGTCGTCGCGGCGAATCCGCGCGGCAGCTCGGGCCGGGGCCTCGACTTCGCGATGCAGATCTACGCCGACTGGGGCAACAAGGACGTCGCCGACGTGCTGGCCGCGGTGGATTATGCCGTTGCGCAGGGCATCGCCGACCCGGAACGCCTCGGCATCGGCGGGCGCAGCTATGGCGGCATGCTGACCGACTACGTGATCGCGCGCGACCAGCGATTCAAGGCAGCGGTCAGTGGCGCGGGCACCGCCAACATGTACGCGATGTACGGCGCCGACCAGTACACCCGCGAAGTGGAATATGAACTCGGCAAGCCCTGGGGCGATCGCGCGGCCTGGGAGCGGGTCAGCTTTCCATTCCTGCACGCCGACCGGATCACGACGCCGACATCGTTCTCCTGCGAGGAACTCGACGTCAACGTTCCCTGCATCGGCAGCGAGCAGATGTACCAGGCGCTGCGCTCATTGAATGTGCCGACCGAACTCGTGATCTATCCCGGCGAATGGCACCCGGTCACGGTGCCGAGTTACCTGCGCGACCGGATGCAGCGACACCTGGATTGGTACGGTCGTTACTTGACCAGCCGGCCGTAATGCTTGAGGAGCGCCACGAGGTCCGCCTGCGGTATCGCCAGCGCAAAATGGCCATCCGTGCCCCGCATGTCCCGCGCGGCGACCATGGAGTTCACGATCGCTTCCTCGGTCGCCTGCACGGTGGCGCGGAACAACGCATCGAGCTCTCCGTTCGGCATGACCTCGGCCAGCGATAGCGGCGCCCCGCGCAATGCCGCCGCGTTTGCCGTCGAGAACGCGACGAAGATGTCGCCGGAGCCGTTGTCCGCGGTCGAACCCATGCGCGCGACACCCATCGCGGCCCGTTTCGCCAAGCGCTTCAGTTGATGCGGCAGCAGCGGCGCATCGGTTGCGATGACGATGATGATGGAGCCGGACTCGCTGGCCGTCTCCTCGCCTTCGCTCCAGACGCGATGCTCGCGCAGCTGCTGGCCGATGGGGACGCCCGCGATACGCAGATTGTCACGCACCCCGTTGTTTGCCTGGACCAGCACGCCGACGATGTGCTCGCGACCGTCGATCGCAACCCGGCGCGACGCCGTGCCGATGCCGCACTTGAACTCGAAGCAGATCGTGCCGGTGCCTGCGCCGACATTGCCCTCCTCGACCGGCCCCGCCGCCGCTTTTTCGAGGGCCTGGTCCACGTGCTCGGGACGCACGTGAAAGCCATTGATGTCGTTCAGGTACCCGTCCCAGGTCTCGCCGACTACAGCGGACGACCACCAATAGCCGGTGGGATCCGGATCACCCTGGCGCACGCGCCAGGCGATCGCCGCATCGTGCACGACGCCGACACTGTGGGTATTGGTCAGCAGCACCGGACCCTCGAGCTCTCCGGATTCCTCGATCCATGTCGTGCCGGTCAGTTCGCCCGCGCCATTCAGCGCGAACCAGCCGGCGAAGGCGTCGAGATTCAGGCTGTCGCGGCCGCGCGGGAGGATCGCCGTGACGCCGGTACGCACCTTCTTGCCGCCCTCGAGATCCTCGCTCAGCGTCACCTGACCGACGGTCACGCCCACGACGTCGGTGATGGCGTTCAGCGGCCCGGGTTCGCCGTCGAAAGGCACGCCGAGGTCGCGCGCGCGGGGGTCCGCCGCGCAGACGGCCGTCGCAATCGTCAGCATCAGTGTCAGAATGATTCGCATGTTGGGGGATTGTTTGTTGAAGTTGATCCGGCGCCGATATGCTAGCGCAGGAACAGACCTTCGTGCTGATGGAGATCGATCAATGAGCCGATGGCGCTTTGCCGCCGCCTTGCCGCTGGTCGCTGCACTGCTGCTCGCGGCATCGCCGGCGTCGGCCGAAACCGTGATTGTGCGGGCCGGTCGCCTGCTCGACGTCGAACAGGGCCGCTATCTCGAGGACCAGGCGATCCGCGTCGAAAACGGCAAGGTCGCCGCCGTCGCGCCGTTTGCGGCGGGCGCCGCCGGCGATGTGCGCGTGATCGACTGGTCAGCCTACACGGTGCTGCCGGGTCTCATCGACCTGCACACCCATCTCGTCGGCGACATCAGTTCGGCCGATATCGCGGCGCCGCTTGCGAGCTCGGCGGCGCGGGACGTGCTTCTCGGCGTCGCCCATGCGCGCGCGACGCTCGAAGCCGGATTCACGACCGTTCGGGACGTCGGGGTCTATCGTGCCTACACCGATGTTGCGTTGCGGGACGCGATCAATGCGGGGATCGTCGTGGGCCCGCGCATGTACGTGGCAGGCGCTTATGTCACCGTCAGCCATGGCGGCGGCGAAGTGACCGGGCTCGCGCCGGACGTCGGCATACCCGCGGACATGCGCCGCGGCGTCGCCAATTCCGCCGACGAAGTCCGCCAGCGCGTGCGCGAAATCCTGGGCAACGGCGCGGATTTCATCAAGGTGATCGCGACGGGGGCGGTGTTCACCGCCGGCACGACGCCGTCCGCACCCGAGTTCACCGAGGAAGAATTGCGCGCCGCTGTCCAGGAGGCGGCGAACAAGGGTACCTTCGTTGTCGCCCACGCGCATAGCGCGGAGGGCATCAAGCGCGCGGTGCGTGCCGGCGTGCGCTCCATCGAGCATGCTTCCTATCTCGACGACGAGGGTATCGAACTGATGCGCCGCAATGGCACCTGGCTGGACGCCGATATCTACAATGGCGACTACACCGAGGAAGTCGGCAGCCGCAACGGCTGGAGCGCGGAAATCATGCGCAAGAACCGCGAGACCACGGACGTCCAGCGCGAGGCGTTCCGGAAAGCCGTCAAGGCCGGTGTACGCATCGGTTTCGGCACCGACGCCGGCATCTATCCGCATGGCCAGAACGCCCGGCAATTCGCGTACATGGTGCGCTATGGCATGACGCCGCTCGGCGCGATACGCGCCTCTACCATCGATGCGGCGCGTTGCCTGGGCTACGAGCGCGACATCGGCTCGGTCGCGCCGGGCAAATACGCCGACTTGATTGCTGTCACCGGCGATCCGCTCGCCGATATCGAGACGCTGCGCAAGATTGCGGGCGTCATCAAGGAAGGGCGATTGATCATCGGGGGGAATCCATGAATACGCGTGAGCTCGGTTTCTGGATGTGCACGGCACTCGTGATCGGCAACACGATCGGCATGGGCATCTTCATGCAGCCGGCGGCGCTCGCGCCCTTCGGCCTCAATGCCCTGACCGGCTGGACGGCGGTCATCATCGGCTGTGCCTGCCTCGCGATCGTATTCGCGGCGCTGGCCCGGCGGCTGCCGCAGGCCAACGGCCCGTTCGACTACGTGCGCGCGACCCTCGGCGAACCAGTCTCTTTTGCGGCGACGTGGTGCTACTGGATCTCGACGGTGGTCACGAACGCCGCGCTGTCGGTCGCAGTCGTCGGCTATTTCGTCTCCGTCATTCCCGCCGCAAGGGCCATTCCGCCCGCGGCCCTGACGGTCGCATTCATGTGGCTGTTCGTCGGCATCAATCTGCTCGGCGTGAAAAGCGGCGGGCGCGTCCAGGTGATCACTTCGCTGTTGAAGATCGTTCCGCTCCTGCTCGTGATGGTCCTGGGCGGCGCCGCGATCCTCGCGGATCCGTCAGCCTATACCCCGAATCTGCCGACAACACCACCGGTCGGGCTGCAGCCGTCGATGGCGGCGGCAACTATCGCTCTTTACGCGATGCTCGGTTTCGAATCCGCGACCGTCGCCGCGGGCCGGGCCAGGGATCCCGAGCGCACGATTCCGCGCGCAACGCTGATTGGCACCCTGTTTGTCGCCATCATTTACGTCGCGATCGTCGCGATCAGCATGCTGCTGGTGCCGCAGGCGACGCTCGCCAAGTCCGATGCGCCATTCGTCACGATCCTCGACAGCCTGCTGGGCGCCGGCAACGGCCGCTGGCTCGCGCTCTTTGTCGTCATCAGCGGCCTCGGCTGCCTGAACGGCTGGACGCTCCTGGTCGGCGAACTGTCGCGCACGCTCGCGATGAACAAGTTGTTGCCTGAGGTGCTCGGCCGCAGCAATCGCTTTGGCGCGCCCTGGGTGGGGCTGCTTGTCACCGGCGCGCTCGCGACTTTTGTCGGGCTGATGAATTACAACGAATCGCTGGTCGCCGGCTTCACATTCCTGTCGGTCATCGTGACGGCAGCAAATCTTCCCCTGTACCTCTGCTGCGCGCTCGCGGTCTATGTGCTCTGGCGCCGCGTACCGGGTACCTTGCCATCGGCACTCTGGCTGGCTGGCGCTGGCGGCCTCGCATTCACGGCGTTCGCGTTCATCGGCGTCGGCAAGGAACCGTTCCTGTGGGCACTGGCGCTCGCCGCGGTCGGCGTACCGGTCTATTTCTGGATGCGCTGGCGCCATCCGGTCGCCGCGCCTGCCGGCGCATCGCCACCCTGAAAAAAAGGGGCGTCGCCGAAGCGACGCCCCATTTACTCTGCTGATGTCCGCGTGCTGCGCCGGTATCAAAACTCCTGCGAGAACCTGATGCCGACGGTCCGCGGCCGGCTACGTATCGCATAGCTCTGCGCCACACCGCAAACCAGCGGGGTGCACTCGGAGGTCTTGCCCAGCGGAGCGTCCTCATCCGTGGCATTGGCGACGTACAATTCCACCGAGTACGTGTCCTTCTTTATGCCAAAGCTCAGGTCGAGGAACGTGCTCGCCGGGATGTCGCCTCCGGTCGCTGCATTGTCGATCACGTCCAATATCGCCGAGCGGCTGCCCGTATAAGACACCGCCCCCTGCACGTGGGCATCGAAGTTGGCCAACGGGAACGTATAGCGGGCAACCACATTACCCTTGAAATCAGCGGTGATGGGCAACGCGGTTCCCCTCGGCGCCAGGATGTCGGTGGGATTCCCGAA
>JBATEA010000193.1:0-2216 GCA_049663745.1 Steroidobacteraceae bacterium
TCGATCGCGAGGATCATGCCGGTCTGGCGGATTTCGGCGACATGCGGGTGATCGGCCAGTCCGGCGGTTGCCTCCGCCATGCGGCGCGCGAGGATCCGGTTGGCCGAGATCACGTTGCCGTCGGCGAAGATCGCGAGCGTTGCGAGCGCGGCCGCGCAGGCCAGCGGATTGCCCGTGTAGCTGTGCGAGTGCAGGAAGGCATTGAGCCGCTCGTAGTCGTCGTAGAAGGCCCGGTAGACTGCCTCGGTCGTCACGACCACGGACAGCGGCAGGTAACCGCCGGTCAGGCCCTTGGAAAGGCAGATGAAATCCGGCCGGATGCCGGCCTGCTCGCAGGCAAACATCGTGCCGCTGCGGCCGAAACCGACCGCGATCTCATCCGCGACCAGGAGCACGTCGTGCCGGTCGCAGGCCTCGCGCAGCAAGGAAAGATAGACCGGGTGATACATGCGCATCGATCCGGCGCACTGCACGAGGGGCTCGACGATGACCGCCGCAACCTCGTCTGCATGTTCCGCGAGCGCATGTTCCATCGCTGCGAACATCCGTCGGCTGTGCGCTTCCCAGTCCGAGCCCGGCTCGCGCAGGTGGCAGTCGGGCGATGGCACGGTGATCACGTCCATCAGCAGCGGCTGGTATACCTTTTTGTAAAGCTCCACGTCGCCGACCGCGAGCGCGCCGAGCGTCTCGCCGTGATAGCTGTTGGACAGCGTGATGAAGCGACGCTTGCCGGGCCGGCCGCGGTTCTGCCAGTAGTGGAAGCTCATCTTGACCGCGACCTCGACGGCCGCCGAGCCGTTGTCCGCGTAGAAACAGCGCGTCAGGCCCGCGGGCAGGATGCCGACCAGGGCTTCGGAGAGCGCGAGCACCGGCTCGTGCGTGAATCCGGCGAGCATCACGTGTTCGAGCCGGTCGAGTTGTTCGTGCACCGCGGCATTGATGCGCGGATTCGCATGGCCGAACAGGTTGACCCACCAGGAGCTGATGCCGTCGAGGTAGCGCCGCCCGTCGAAATCGTAGAGCCAGACCCCGGAGCCGCGCGCGATCGGGATCATCGGCAGGCGCTCGTGATCCTTCATCTGCGTGCAGGGGTGCCAGACGACCGCCAGGTCACGGGCTGCGATGGCGGCGTTGTTGGACGGGTTGCTCGTCGGGTACACCCGCAAATGGTATCAGCGCGGTAAGCTGGCAAGATGCGCACCCCGGAATCGGCCGTGGCCGATTCATTCAAGATCAGTTCCCCGGACGGGTGGCTGGCCGGCGTCCGGCGGCTGCCCTCGCCGAATTGCGATCCCAGGCCGCCGGGCTCGCAACCCGAATTGATCGTCATCCACGGCATCAGTTTGCCGCCTGGCCGCTACGGCGGGCCCTGGATCGACCGGTTCTTCACGAATCGCCTGCCGGCCGAGGCAGACCCTTATTTCGCGACGATCCAGCACCTGCGCGTTTCCTCCCACGTGCTGATCGCTCGCGACGGTGCGCTGACGCAATACGTTCCATTCGACCTGCGCGCCTGGCACGCGGGTGCCTCGATCTGGTGCGGCCGCGAAGCCTGCAATGACTATTCGATCGGCGTCGAGCTGGAGGGCACGGACGACGAGCCTTATGACGACCGTCAGTATCCCGTGCTGGCGGCCTTGATCGCGGCGCTGCAGCAGGCCTACCCGACATTGGGGTCGGGCGCCGTCGCGGGCCACAGCGACATCGCGCCGGGACGCAAGACAGATCCCGGGCCCGCATTCGATTGGGACCACCTCGAACATCGGCTCGCGGCAGTCGGCGGTCGCCTGACGCGGGAACTGCCGGCATGACGGTGATGGTTATCCTGTCACTCGGCGCATGGCTCGCCTGAGCGGGCTTCTGGTCCTGCTGGTCGCCTGCCTCGCGGCTTGCGCGCCGGAGGCGGCGCAGCACAGGGGCGAGCGCATCATCAGCGTCGCGCCGAATCTCACGGAACTGCTGTACGCCGCCGGGGCCGCGGATCAGCTGGTCGCGGTCAGCGAATACAGCGACTATCCCGAAGCTGCCAGGGCGCTGCCGCGGATTGGCGACGCCTTCCGGCTCGACTACGAACGCATCGTGGCGCTCGCACCAACCGTCGCCGTGACCTGGGAGTCCGGCACGCCGCCCGAAGTGCAGAAGCGGCTCGAGGGACTCGGCATCCGCGTGGTGAGCATCCCGACGAGGCGGCTCGACGACATCGCCGCCGGGCTGGA
>JBATEA010000194.1:0-3396 GCA_049663745.1 Steroidobacteraceae bacterium
GCGCCCGCGCCGGCCAGCAATCACCCGGGAAGGATTCATGAGCAAAACAAAAAAAGTCCCCGACGAATTGCGCCGCTATCTCGAGCAGCATCCGGATACCCGACTGCTCGAACTGCTGCAGCCGGACATGCTCGGCATTCTGCGCGGCAAGCGCGTCGTCAGCGATGAGTTCGCGAAGCCCTTCACGGGCGGCCTCAACTTCTGCGGCGCCACGGTGCTGCTGGACGCCAAGGGCCAGACCTTCGAGCGCATCGACAACGGCGGCCGCGACGGCGATCCCGACGCGATTTCGACGGCGGTCGCCAGTTCGCTCGCCCCCGTGCCCTGGGCGCAGGTGCCGACCGCCCAGGTGCTGCTCGAGATGGCGACCGCGGCCGGCGAGCCCTTCTTCGCCGATCCGCGCCAGGTGCTGCGACATGCGGCGAAGCCATTGCAGGACATGGGCCTGACCGCCGTCGCTGCGACCGAGCTCGAGTTCTATTTACTCGACTCGGATGGCGACCGGCCCTCGCCGAAGGTCGGCCGCATCCCGGGGACGCGCCGCCTGCAGGACGGGCCGCAGTACGGCAGCATGGACGACGTCGAGGATGTCGATCCTTTCCTCGCAGAGCTGTATGCCACCTGCAAGGCGCAAAACATTCCCGCCGGCGCGACGCTGAAGGAATTCTCTCCGGGCCAGTTCGAAGTCAACCTGCACCATGTCGCGAGCGCCGAGCTCGCCTGTGACCATGCGGTCCTCTTGAAGCGCGCGGTCAAGGCGGTCGCGAAGCGGCACGGACTCGGCGCGACATTCATGGCGAAGCCTTTCGCCGAGTCCGCCGGCTGCAGCCTGCACGTGCACGTGAGTCTGGTGGATGCAAAGGGCCGCAACGTATTTGCGAGCAACAATGCCGAGAAGCCAGTTTCTGCGACGCTGAAACATGCGATCGGCGGACTTGCCGCGACCATGGCGGAATCCATGGCGATCTTCGCGCCGACCGCGAATTCCTACCGCCGCTACCGGCCGGGCATGTTCGTCCCGCTCGCGCCGAACTGGGGCCGCAATCACCGGGGCGTGGCCTTGCGTATCCCGCTGTCCGGCCTCGAGGACACGCGCGTCGAGCACCGCCCGGGCGGCTCGGACGGCAATCCCTATCTCGTGATGGCCGCGATCCTCGCCGGGATCCACCACGGCATCACGAAGAAGCTCGATCCGGGCCCGATGATCGAGCCAGGCACCATCATCGAGGAAAAGATCGAGCTACCGGTGCGCTGGGAAGCGGCGCTCGACGCGTTCGACGCCGCAAGAGTACTGCCGAAATACCTAGGCAAGCGCTACCACAAGCTGTATGCGAGCTGCCGGCGCGAGGAATGCGATCGCATCCACGCCGAGATCACGGACCGCGACTACGAGTGGTACCTGCGGGCCGTGTAACGCAGGAGCGCAAGGACCCCCGTGGCCGACATATTCATTTCCTACGCCCGAGCGGACAAGGAGCGCGTTGCGCCCCTCGTCAGTGCGCTCGAATCGGAAGGCTGGAGCGTATGGTGGGACCCGGCGATCGCCCCGGGACAGGAATTCGACCAGCTCATCACCGAAGAGCTCGAGCGGGCCCGCGCAGTCGTCGTCGTCTGGACGGCCAGTTCGGTCGCTTCCCGCTGGGTGCGCGGCGAGGCGCGGCTTGCCGCCGATCGCGGCGTGCTCGTGCCGGTGCGTTTCGACGAGGCCTCGCTGCCGCTGGATGCGCGCGCGCTGCATACGACCGAGCTCGACGGCTGGAACGGCGACCGGGCCAGCGCGGAGTTCCAGGGCCTGCGGCAGGCGCTCGGCGCACTGCTCGGCGGACTGGCTGGGCCATCCGGCCGGATCGCAGCGCCGGAACGCGCCGGTAGCCCGGCGGCGGGCGCCTCGATCCTGGTGCTGCCGTTCGCCAACATGAGCGGCGATCCCGAGCAGGAATATTTCTCCGACGGCATCTGCGAGGACATCATCACGGACCTGAGCAAGGTCTCCTCCCTCTGGGTCGCCGCACGCAACACCTCGTTCACATTCAAGGGCAAGCCCGTCGACGTGAGGCAGGTCGCGCGCCAGATGAAGGTCAGCCACGTCCTCGAAGGCAGCGTGCGCAAGTCGGGCAATCGCGTGCGCATCACTGCCCAGCTGATCGACGGCGCTGCCGGGGGCCATGTCTGGGCGGAGCGCTTCGACCGCGACCTCAGCGACATCTTCGCGCTCCAGGACGAGATTTCGCAGGCGATCGTCGCGGCCCTGAAAATCCGGCTCCTGCCGGAGGAGAAGCGGGCGATCGGCAATCGCGGCACGACCAACCCCGAGGCCTACAAGCTCTACCTGATGGCGCGCCAGTACCGCTTCGCCGGCAACGCGGGCAGTGCGCGCAGCGCCACGCTCTCGATTCGCCTGTGCCGGCGCGCGGTCGAAGTCGACCCGGACTACGCGCGGGCATGGGCGCTGATGGCCATCTGCCAGGCGAGCCTCAAGTTGTACGTCGGCGCGGAAGTCGAGAACGGGGCTGCGGCAGCCGAGCGGGCGATTGCGCTGAACCCCGACCTTGCCGATGCCCATGCGGCCAGGGGCCGCATACTCACGCAGTCCGCCCGGTACGACGAAGCCTTCGTCGAGATCCAGGTCGCGCTGCGCCTGGATCCGGACTCCTACGAGGCCAATCGCGAGGCGGCCGCCCTGTACACGGCCATGCAGCGGCTCGAGGAGGCCGTCCCGTACTACGAGCGGGCCGCCGGGCTGCTGGAATTCGATTACTGGGCCTCGGGGATGGTGATCACCATCCATGAAAGACTGGGCCACGCCGAGCAGGCCAGAGACGCCGCGCGGCGGACGCTCGCGCGCGTCGAGAAGATGCTGGCCTCGGAGCCCGACCATGGATCGGCGCTCAGTTTCGGGATCACGGCGCTGGTCGCGCTGGGTGAAGACGAGCGTGCCCGCGAATGGATTGAACGGGCGCTGCTGCTCGATCCGGACAACCTGAACATGGGCTACAACGTCGCCTGTTCCCTCATCCGGCTGGGGGACCACGAACGCGCACTCGGTCTCTTGGAGCAGCAGTCGCGGATCTGCTCGCGCGAAGCCATCAATTGGTGGAAGGTCGACCCCGAACTGGATCCGCTGCGCGGACTCGCCCGGTTCCAGGCCCTTTTGACGAGCGCCGACGGTCGTTGAGCGTCGCGTGCTTGCGCGGTCAGCGCGCGAGGGCTGCGTTCGCCTCCGCCATCGTCTCGCCCGCGGGCCGATCCACGAGTCGGGCAACCGGCAGCCGCGCGCGGATCCAGTCCTGGAAGCCCGCGAGCACGATTTCCTTGTCCGACAGGATGCCCTGCGAATAGGCGCCCGACTCGAGGCCGCGCTGCACCGACCGGGTCAGGATCTCGTCCTCTGCCTGC
>JBATEA010000195.1:0-1600 GCA_049663745.1 Steroidobacteraceae bacterium
GATCGCCGCGCGATCAATCAGGACGCGGGCCACGGCGACGCGCGTCACTCCATGGATTTGCGAAATCCGTCACCGTGATACCCGTGTCCCTGAACACACCATCGCGGAGAATTTCACCAGCGTGACGCGGGTTGTGCATGAGCATGGCCAGCGTCCTGCCAGCGGACCTTTGAGTGGATGCAGCCGCCCATCCGGCAGGTCCATCGCAGCCAGCGAGTCACTCGCGTCGAGTCGGCCGAGTTGCAACTTCAATCCTGCGGCGTGACTTGGCTGGATCGCTCACCTGCTGCCGGACCGGAAGAATTCTCCGCGGCCCTGGTGACGAAAACTCCTGGTCACGGCAGGTGTATGGCGTCGTTGCACAGACGGCACGCTGATGCCGACCATCCTGCCTGTATTTCTCGAAGGCGCAGCCGCGCAATTTCAGCGCGTCCGGCCAATTTGTTGCGGGAATCGTCCGGCTTCAACGCCGGATTCACGGGGATTACCCCGGTGGCCGGGTTTTGAGCGATATTTGGATGCTTATAGGCATCTATGGCTGGCGTAATCCCATGACATCCGAAGCAACACCGATCGATCCTGCCGCGCTGCAAGCGAACAGCCGCTCCGGCTACCCCGAGCCGTACCGGTCCCAGTGCCTGCCGCGCGAGAAACGCGCGCTCGGGGACGCCGCCGGCCTGACGAAGATCGGCATCAATCACACGACCCTATGGCCCGGGGCGGCATCGTCGATGCGTCATTGGCATACCCGCGAGGATGAGTTCGTCTACGTGCTTTCCGGCGAGCTGGTCCTGGTCACCGACGCGGGTGAGCAAGCCCTCAAGGCAGGCCAATGCGCGGGCTTCCCGGCGGGTCTCCAGAACGGCCATCAAATGGTCAACCGGGGCCCGGTGCCCGCGGTCTATCTGGAGATCAGCAACCGGGACGATTCGGACGGCGCGCAGTACCCGGACGTCGACCTCCTCTGGGACGCCCCCGAGGCGCCTGGCGTCTATACCCACAAGGACGGCCGGCCTTACTGAAGGGTCGCCGCCCGCGCGAGGCCGTGTGAGATTTGCTGCCCTTGCCGCCGCCTTCCCGGCTGCTTTGCCGGGCCTCGCGCATGGTCAGGAACCCCCAGTCGAGCCGACCGAGCTCGAGGCCTTTCTAGCCAGGTCGGGGATCGTCATCGAGTCCAGTCAGGCGGTCGGGACCGTCGGGAGCGGTGACGCCAGGGTAGAGGTCACGGCCCTGGTCGCGGCCGACGCGGCGGACCCGTCGCGGCGCATCCCCGGCCTCCGGCGCTTGAAAGCGGCAGCGCGCCGTAGCGTGTCCAGGGCACGGCGAGCGGCTCGAGACCCGCTCAACCTCAACGCATTTTGTGCCCGGGTTAGCGCATCGATCCGGACGGGTCCGGCATGACGCTCGATGCGGACGGCCCGGACGAATTTGAGTTCCCCGCGCACCGGCCCGCCGAGCTCGCCGCGCGCATCGAGCGGGCGATCGAGGCCTTCCCGGCGCCGGGAATCTGGCCTTTTTCGGATGGATATAAGCATCCGATCAGTTCGCAAGCGGATGAAAATGATTCAAAGCCCGCTTCAGCGCTCGATGAGCACGGCTT
>JBATEA010000196.1:0-1914 GCA_049663745.1 Steroidobacteraceae bacterium
GTCCGGACTGCAGCAGGCGCGCGAAGTGATCCGGCTCGCCTGCGCCTGAGCCGAGCGTCTGGCCGAGCAGCACTGCCGTCAGCAGGAAGCCGATGGAGAAGTCGATGTAGAAGTACTCGAGCCGCCATCCAGCGAGCTTCTTGAGGAAATTCGGCCACGAACCCCAGAACACCATCGAGGTGAGCATCAGCACGAGGGCCATCAGGTAGGATTCGGGCGCGAACATTTTTCCGGCTCCTCAGAAGATCGCGATGGGATTCACGGGCGAGCCGGTGCCGCCCTTGATCCGCAATGGCGCCATCGTCACCAGGAAATCGCTGCGACCCAGTTCACCGCACAGGTCCACGAGCGGCTCGAGCGCCGGGATGTCCAGCAGGATCAGGCCCATGGCGGCAAGCGTGATCGCATGAAAATAGATCACGTAGCGGGCGCCGTAGGGATTCGGAAATGCGTCGACGCAGTCGCCGGAGTACACGGCCACACCGCGCTTGTGCATCCACCGGATCGCGTCCGGCATGATGCCGACGCGCTGGCCGAGGTTTTCGGGTCCTTCCTTCGCTTCGCGCCTTTGCAGCCCGGTATAGACGAAGATGCAGTCGCCGGACTCGACGCGGATTTTCTGTTTCTTCTCCGCCGCATCAAGGTCGGCGGCATACACGCCCTCGTCCGGCGCGAGCCAGCCGACTCCCCGTGCCGCCGCGACATTCAACAGCACGCCACGCGTGAATATCCCGTTCTTCTGCGCGAGCATGTCGCCGAAATTCAGCCCGCCCGGCAGCGCGACTTCAGCCGCCTTGCGGCCGTTGTAGATGTCCTGGTCGCGATAGACATGTGCGATTGCATCGAGATGCGTCAGCGCAAAACCGTGCATGTCGAGGCACAGCGCGTCGACCGCGCCGATCGGGTAATGAGCCTGGTAGCACATGGTGTGCCGCACCGGGGAGGGATTGTTCGGCGACTGCAATGTATTGAGGTCCCGCGCGAGCGACAACGCCCTGCCGGTGCGGACGAGGGCGGCCGCAGCGCGGCGCTTCTCGTCCGTGATGAGGTTCAGCGTGCCGAGTTGGTCGTCCTTTCCCCAGCGCCCGGCGTTGTTGACTTCATCGAACAGCGCATCGAGTTCGGCTTCCGACGGAAACTTTCTTTTCTGTGTCATCGATGTCTCCTGGGCGACGGCTAGCGCAACTTGACCACGACGTGCCCTTCCCCGGACTTGTAGAGCGCCTGGACGATGCGCAAGGTTTCCAGGTTGTCCCGCCCATTCGTCAGCGGAACGCCGCCCGTCGCCACGGCCTGAAGCAGCGATGCCATCGGCCCGATGAAGGCGGTTGGGATCCAGCGCGACGTCACCGGGTAGTGCAGCCACCCATCGGTCGGCAATACGCGCGAATTGAGCTCGAGCGTATCGGCGCGGCCGCGCGGGTAGTCGTACATCAGGCCGATCGTGCCGCGGATGCTGCCCTCCGTGCCGTCGATCCGGAATTCCGCGCGCGGGTCGCCGGCGCGGTTCTTGTGGAAACTCTTCAGCACCGCGCGCGTCTCGCCCTCGAATTCCAGCACGCTGATGGTGCGCGTCTCCCCCTGTTCCGGCTGGCCCGGCTCGCGCGCCTGGGTGCCGTAGGCATAGACCGGATCCCCGATCACATAGCGCACCGCGTCGATGAAGTGGATCGTGAACTGGTTCAGGTCGAGCCGTGGCTGCTTCGCGACCCAGGGCCAGTTCTCCCAGGGCGTGTAGACATGGAAGTCCCAGCTCATTTCGAAGGGCTTGCCGATCCAGCCGGCCTTCACCATGGCCCGCGCGGCGGCCACGCTCTCCGAGTAGCGCAATTGCTGGTTCACGGCCAGCAGACGCTTGCGTTTCTCCGCATTAGCGACCATCCGCACGGCCTCGTCGAAGTCATAGGACAGCGG
>JBATEA010000197.1:0-2250 GCA_049663745.1 Steroidobacteraceae bacterium
GCCCACGAGCCTGAGTTTCGGTTGCGCACCGGGCGGGACCTCCGGCAGTCCGGCAAATGTCGGATCCTCGCGCGAAGCCGCGCGCATGAAACGCTTGACGATGCGGTCCTCGAGCGAGTGAAAGCTGATGACGACCAGCCGGCCACCCGGCGCGAGGACGGCGATGGCCTGCGGCAATGCGCGCTCGATTTCCCCGAGCTCGTCATTCACGTGAATCCGCAACGCCTGGAAGCTGCGCGTTGCCGGATGCATGCCGGGCTGGCGGCGCGGAACTGCCGCCGCGATCACCGCGGCCAGGCTGCCGGTCGTCGCGAGCGGCGCGGTGGCGCGCGCCGCGACGATCGCAGCCGCGATACGCCGCGCGTGACGCTCCTCGCCGTAACGGGCGATCACCGTCGCGATCTCCCGCTCAGTCGCGCGCACGAGCCATTGCGCTGCGGACTCGCCATGCCGCGGATCCATTCGCATGTCGAGCGGACCGTCGCGCAGGAAACTGAATCCGCGGCGCGCTTCATCGACCTGCGGCGAAGAGATGCCGAGATCGAACAGGATTCCGTCCACCGATCCCGCGGGGACGAACTGCGACAATTCCGAAAATCTTGCCTGCCTGAATGTCGCGCGTGGATCGGAGCCAAACAGGCTCGCCGCTGCCGCGCTGGCATCCGGATCGCGATCGATAGCAAGCAAGCTCCCCTTTTCCCCGAGCCGGCCGAGGATTGCCCCGGCATGGCCACCGCGACCAAAGGTCGCATCCACATAGCGACCGTCGGCGCGGATCGCGAGCGCGTCGAGCGCGGCGTCCAGAAGCACCGGCGCGTGTCGCCCACTCCCCGCTTCCGCGTCCGGAGCGCCATTCACGGCGCACCGTTCACAACGAAAGCGATCCCAGCTCCGCCGGCAGCGAGACCGACGGTTCCTCTCCGTTCAACCATTGCTCGCGGCGCTCGTCCCAACGCTGCTCGTCCCACAATTCGAAACGATTGCCCTGGCCGATCAGGATCGCCGCGCGATCCAGGTGCGCGAATTCGCGCAGTTTCGGCGGCAGCAGCATCCGGCCGTGCCCGTCGAGTTCGAGATCCGTCGCGTGGCCGACCATCAGCCGCTGCAAACGCCGCGCGTGCTCGTTGAGCGTCGGCAGCCGCATCAACTTGCGTTCGATTTCTTCCCAGTCGGGCAGCGGGTAAATCAGCAGGCACTGGTCGCGATCGATCGTGACGACCAGCCGTGATGCGCCGCGCTGCTGCAGCTCTTCGCGATAGCGGGTCGGAATGACCATCCGGCCCTTCGCATCGAGAGTCACTTTGGTTGCGCCGCGAAACACGGTTCAAAACGGGACCGGGCCCCATTTCCTCCCACTTTTTCCCACTCGCTGCCACTATAGGGAGGCGATGGGGGTGGGTCAACGGTCCAAGCCAAAAAAATTTGTGACGGGTCAGACACTTAGCGACGATCGTCGCGTCCCACACTCAACTGACTGTAGGACTCAGAAATCAGTGACTTACGAGCGGCATTTCGTGCGAAATGTCAGCTTCGTCTTTTTTTGGGGGAAAAGTTGGGAGTCGGCCGATAAGCCGGGTTCTGTCGCGGGCAACCATTCATCTGGGATGCACGTCGCCGTGCACCTCGAGCGGCCTACCCGGAAGCACGCGCGGGCCGCGCGCTGCGGCTTGCGCCGCATGCTTCCCTATTTGGCCTTGCTCCAGGCGGGGTTTGCCGTGCCGTCGCCGTTGCCGTCGACGCGGTGCGCTCTTACCGCACCGTTTCACCCTTGCCGTCGTGCTTGCGCACGCTTGGGCGGTTTGCTCTCTGTTGCACTTTCCGTGGGCTCACGCCCCCCAGGCGTTACCTGGCGCCTTACCCTTCGGAGCCCGGACTTTCCTCCGCCTTCTTGCGAAAACGGCGATTGCCTGGCCGACTCCCGCCCACAACATAGTGGCAACGGCCGCGTGTCTCAAGCGGATTCGCCGTGTTTGGCCTCGCCGAGTTCGAGCGCGCGCGCATAGGCCTCGTTCTTGCGCACGCCGCTCAACTGTGCGGCCGCTTCAGCCGCCGCGGACGGCGGCAGGAAGCGCAGCAGCACTTCGAGCGTTTCGTCGAGGCGCCCCTTGCTGATCGGCAGAGGCAGTGTGCCCTCGACGAGGATCACGGCCTCGCCGCGGTGAAGATCCTCATCGCTCTGCGCGCGCGCAGCGAGCTCGTCGAGGCTGCCGCGATAGAAGGTCTCGAAGCGCTTGGTCAATTCGCGGGCGA
>JBATEA010000198.1:0-3969 GCA_049663745.1 Steroidobacteraceae bacterium
GGCGTCGAACCGGCGATCGCACAGCGCATGTTTGATCCATTCTGCACGACCAAGCAACAAGGCACGGGCCTCGGCCTTTCAATCAGCAGGTCCATCATCCAGGCGCATCGCGGCCGGCTGGAACATCGCCAGGTTGCGCCACGCGGAGCGTGCTTCATCGTGACCTTGCCGATCGCACAGGAGACTGCGCCGTGAACGGGCGAGACCGTCCACCCACTGTACACATCGTCGATGACGATGAAGCCGTCTGCAGCTCATTGCGGCTGTTGTTGAAGTCAAGTGGCATACCGGCCGTGAGCCACGGATCGGCCGAGGATTTTCTTGAAAAATACGATCCGGAACAGCCGGGCTGCCTGGTGCTCGACGTACGCATGCCCGGCATGAGCGGACTCGAACTGCAGGATCAGCTCAACCGCCGCGGCGCCATTATCCCGGTCATATTCATCACCGGACACGGCGACGTGCCGATGGCGGTGGAGGCGATGCAGCACGGGGCCTCCGACTTCCTGCAGAAGCCGTTCCGGGATCAGGATCTCACCGACCGCATCCGGCAGGCGCTTGCAGCCGACCAGAGGAATCGCGAGCTGCTTCACAAGAAGGACGCGATCCGCGCACGGCTGGCCTCACTGACTCCCCGGGAGATGCAAGTACTGCAGCTGGTGACGCTCGGCAAGTCAAACAAGATGATCGCCGGCGATCTCGGCGTGAGTCAGCGAACTGTCGAGATCCACCGAGCTCACCTGATGGAGAAAATGGTCGCCTCGTCGCTGGCACAACTGGTGCGCATGACGATGATCGGCAACCACTGAGTTCGCGGCCGGTGCGATCGCATCCAGCGGCAACTACAGAAACGTTGCGCTGAGCAGCCGCCGGACTTCCGCAAGCCGCCGGCCATTCAGTACGTCCGGCGCCCGCAGCCAGCCACGCCGGGCCTGGGTGACCCCGAAATCCAGATTGCTGAACTGCGCGCCGCTGTGCGCATCGCTGGCGATGCTGATCAGGACCCCGTGCTCCCGCGCCAGCCTGCAATGCGCGTCGTCCAGGTCAAGCCGCTCCGGCATTCCGTTGAGCTCCAGGTAGCAGGGCCGCGATTTTGCCGCGGCGCAGATGCGCTCCATGTCCAATTCGATCGGACGCCGTTCACCGATGAGCCGCGCGCTCGGGTGTCCGAGGATGCTGAAGGCGCGATGTTCCATGGCACGCAGAACGCGACGGGTCTGCTTCTGCCCGCCCAAGTCGAAATGACTGTGGATGGATGCAACGACGACGTCCATTTCCGCCAGAAAAGCATCTGGCAACGCAAGACTGCCGTCCTCGAGAATGTCGACCTCGACGCCCTTGAGCAGCGTGATGCCGCGCAGCTTGCCGTTCAGCATGTCGATCGCATCCATCTGCCGCCGCAGGCGACGCACATCCAGGCCATGGACTACTCCCAGGTACTTGGAGTGATCGGTGATTGCCAGGTACTCGAGGCCGGCGGCCCTGGCCGCGCCGACCATCGCTTCGAGGCTCTCCTGGCCGTCGGATGCATCGGTATGTGAATGCAAATCGCCGTGCAGGTCTTCGCGGGTGACAAGTTCCGGCAGTTTTCCCGAACGGGCCAGCTCGATTTCACCAAGGTCCTCGCGCATTTCCGGACTGATCCATGGCAGGCCGACGGCAGTGAATACCGATTCCTCGGTCTTGCCGGCCACGCACTTGCTGCCGCGAAACACCCCGTACTCGTTGATCTTGAGACGCCGTTCGCGGGCCATCAGCCGCACATGTATGTTGTGCGCCTTGCTGCCCGTGAAATAGAACAACGCCGCGCCGAATTGGTCCGGCTTGCTGATCCGGACGTCAACCTGCAGTCCGCCGCGCAGCCTGACCGTCACGCGCCGGGGACCCAAAGCGATCCATTGCTCAATGTCGCGGTATTGCTGCAGCGCGCGCGTCACGGCCGCCGCATTGTCGGCGCTGACCAGCAGGTCTATGTCACCCACGGTGTCGCGTCCACGGCGATAGCTCCCCGCAAGGATTACCTGATCAACGCCGCGTACCACGCGCAGCTTTGCGGCCAGCGGCTCGGCAAGCTGAGCAGCAAGCGGACGTAGCCAGCGCGCCTTCTTCTGGCTCGCAGCCTTGAGCTCCCGTTCAACCTTTGCTGTCAGTCCCGGACCGAATCCCGGAACTTTCGAAATCGCCCCGGTCCGGATCACGCGCTCGAGGTCCTTGCGGCTGCGCACCCCCAGCCGCGCATGGACCGCCTGCACCCGTTTCGGCCCGAAGCCGGGGATGCGCAGCAGGTCCAGCAAACCGTGAGGTACCTGCTTCCGCAAGCGCAGGAGCGCCTTGCAACGCCCCGTGTTCACGATCTCGATGATCTTGGCGCCCAGATCCGCGCCGATCCCGGGAAGCGCATCGAGAGCCGCGCCCGGGTCGGCGCTTTCGCGCACCCGGTCGCTCATCTGACGCTGCTGACCGCGGATGTACTGCGCGGCGCGCTGGTAAGCACGGATCCGGAACGGATTTTCATTCTGCAATGCGAGCAGATCCGCGATCTCATCGAAGATTCGCGCAATTTCCTCGTTCTGCACCGGCATCGGCTCTGGTTCCTCGACTGTGCGCTGGCCGCGGATCGGTACATGTACTTATTGACCGGGTCGCGCGCGCCCCTAAGCTTAAACCTGCTCGGCAGCCATCGCACTGCCGCTATCAAAGGAGTGAATCATGAACCTCGTACGCTGGGAACCATTCAAGGGAACAGATGAATTTCTTCGGAATCTTTCCACTCCGATGTTCGGCAGGTGGCCGCAATTCCTCGGCGAGACCGACGGAACGAAGTTCGACTGGTCACCGGTCGTCGACATCAAGGAGACGGAAGGCGAATATCTGGTCAATGCGGAGCTTCCGGGTGTAAAGAAGGAAGACATCAAGATCAGCCTCGACGAAGGCGTGCTCACGCTCCAGGGTGAGCGCCGGGTTGAAAAAGAGGAGAAGGGCGAGAAGATCCATCGCGTCGAGCGCTTCTACGGCAATTTCTGCCGCAGCTTCACGTTGCCGGAATATGCCGACGCCAGCGCCATCCGTGCCGAGAGCAAGGAAGGCGTGCTGAAAGTCCATATTCCGAAGATGAAGGTCGAAAAGCGGAAGGCCCTCGAGATCAAGATCCAGTAACGGCCCATGCAGACGTGGCGCGGGATGCCGAGCCGGATCCCGCGCTGCGCCATAATCGGTTGATCAAAAGGAGGCCTATCCGGCCTCTCGCTCCGCGTCTGCGCCGAAAGTCGCGTGACGGAGTGTCGCGATCTCGTCGCGCACGGTCGCCGCTTTTTCGAACTCCAGATTGCGGGCGAGCCGGTACATCTCCTGCTCCAGCTTGCGGATCCGCTGCAGCGCCTGTTCCGGCGTGAGCCGCACTGCCTTGCGCCGCGCTCCGCCATCCATGCCAGGCACGGCGCGAGCACCTTCCATGATGTCCTTGACGGACTTGATGATCGACTTCGGCACGATGCCGTGTTCCGTGTTGTAGACGATCTGCTTGGTGCGCCGCCGGTTCATCTCGGCAATTGCGCGCTCCATCGAGCCCGTCATGCGATCGGCATAGAGGATGGCAGCGCCATGTTCGTTGCGCGCCGCCCGGCCGACGGTCTGGATCAACGAGCCCTCGGAGCGCAGGAAGCCCTCCTTGTCGGCGTCCAGGATCGCGACCAGTGATACCTCCGGCAGGTCCAGTCCTTCGCGCAGCAGATTGATGCCCACCAGCACGTCGAACTTCGCGAGACGCAGGTCACGGATGATTTCGACGCGCTCCACCGTCTCGATGTCGGAGTGCAGATAGCGCACCTTGACGCCGTGTTCCCCGAGATAGTCAGTCAGGTCCTCGGCCATGCGCTTGGTCAGGGTCGTCACCAACACGCGCTCCCGCCGCGCAGCGCGCAGGCGAATTTCCGACAGCAGGTCATCCACCTGCGTTGCGACCGGCCGCAC
>JBATEA010000199.1:0-5649 GCA_049663745.1 Steroidobacteraceae bacterium
ATCGGGACCGCGCAACAGGTTTTCGGCGAAATTCAGCCGCGTAGCGGGGAACCAGCGCGCGCCCGGCATGCGCTCCCCGTCGACCAGAATGGGACCGCTGCGCTTGCCGACGACGTCGGCGAATTCATAGAGCCGTTCCCAGAATGCGGCTGGCTGCTCGATCGACCAGCGATAAAATTCCGGGTAGTCGCCCGCCGGCGCGCCGCGCGCCGCCGCAAAGGCCATGAAACGCGTCAGGTTCGCATCCGCGATGCGGAGCAGCGACGGCGTCCAGATCGGCTGCTCGGCGCTCATCTAAAGGTTCTGGTAGTTCGGGCCCGACCCACCCTCCGGCGTGGTCCAGGTGATGATGCCGTAGGGGTCCTTGATGTCGCAGGCCTTGCAGTGCACGCAATTGGCCGCATTGATCTGCAGCTTCCTGCCGCCCTTGCCGTCATCCACCATCTCATAAACGCCGGCGGGACAGAATCGTTCGCAGGGATTGCCGAACTCGGTGATGCAGCGCGTGGCACAGATCGTCGTATCCGCGACTTTCAGGTGAGCCGGCTGGCTTTCGTCATGCACGTTGCCGGCATGGAACACGGCGCTGACGCGGTCGCGCGGCGGCAGGTCGCGCTCTCCCCAGTTGCGGTCAGGCGCGGCACTGTCGTCGAGCCGATGGAGGGCCAGGTGGTTTTCGGTGTGCGACAGGGTCCAGGGGCTGCGGCCGCCGATGGCGGTCTCGAGTGCGCCATTGAGCATGCCGAACCAGAGTCCGCGATGGAAGCCCGGCTTGATGTTGCGAACGCGTTTCAGTTCGCGGCCGCCTTCCGAAGCGCGCCAGCGCGCGTCAAAGCCCTCCGTCTTTCCGCTGTCCGCGAGGTGTTCCGCAGCCAGCACGCCGCAGCGGATCGCCTGGTGCACACCTTTTATCTTCGGCACGTTCAGCGTGCCCGCCGCATCGCCGACCAACAGCAGTCCCGACGCATCCATTCGGGGGAGTGACTGCCAGCCGCCGGCCGCGATCGTGCGCGCGCCATAGGCCAGCAATTCGCCGCCCTCGAGCAGCCGGTGGATACGCGGGTGATTCTTGAACTGCTGGAAGGCTTCGAAGGGGGCGAAGCGCGGATCCGAATAGTCGAGGCCGGCGACATAACCGACGTACACGCGATCCTGGTCCAGGTGGTACAGGAAACTGCCGCCGTAAGTGTGGCTGTCGACCGGCCAGCCGACGGAATGCTGGATCAATCCGGGCTCGGCGCGCCCGGCCGGCAGCTGCCAGAGCTCCTTGAAGCCGAGGCCGTAGGTTTGCGGTTCGCAGCCTGCGTCAAGGTCGAGCTTTGCGACCATTTTCTTTGTGACACTGCCGCGGCAGCCTTCGGCAAGGATCGTCGTGGTGGCGCGGATGTCGGCGCCCGGCGCGTAACTCGGGCCGGGCATTCCTTCCTTGTCGAGTCCCACGTCGCCGAGTCGCACGCCGGCGACGCGGCCGTTCTCGAACAGCGCTTCGGCGGCCGGGAATCCCGGGAACACGTCCACGCCAAGGGCCTCGGCGCGCTGCGATATCCACGGTACGAGCAGGCCGAGCGAGACGATGAAGTTGCCGTGGTTGCGCATCTGCGGCGGGTTCGGCAGGCGGAAGCCCGACTTGCGCGTCAGGTACCAGAACTCGTCGCGTTTCGCCGGCACGCAGATGGCAGGCATGGACGATCGCCATTCGGGCAGCAGCGCATCGAGCGCGGCGGGCTCCATCACGCAGCCCGACAGCATGTGTGCGCCGATGGCCGAGGCCTTCTCCAGCACACAGACGCGCATATCGGGCTTCAGCTGCTTGAGGCGGATGGCGGTGGCGAGACCGGCCGGGCCGGCGCCGACAATCACGACGTCGTATTCCATGACGTCGCGTTCGGTCATGGCATGCGCGCCCCCTGCAGCTGCGGCAGCGCGCGCACGCTGTCGCCGATCTTCTTCAGGTCGCCGACGATGACGATGGTCATGCGCTCGGGGCGGATGAATTGACGGGCGATGTCCGTGACCTGCTGGGGCGTCACCGCATACATGTTCGAAACCCAGTGCAGCAGGAACCCCGGCGGCAACCCATGCAGGTCCAGGAATGCGAGCTGTCCCAGCACGCCATTCGGCGAGGAATTGCCGATCACGAACAGACCGGCGCGATAGCGCTTGATCGCGTCGAGTTCCGCAGCCGCCGGCGCTTCACGCTGCAGGCGCTCGATCTCGCGGAATATCTCCGTCAGCGCCTCTGCCGTGTGCTCGGCCGTGATTTCCGCCGACATGACCCACAGCGCGCTGCCGCGACGCGCGCTGATCGAGGAATCCGGCGAATAGCTGTAGCCCTTGTCCTCGCGCAGGTTGGTCGTGATGCGCGAGGAGAACGTGCCGCCCAGCAGGCTGTTGGTCAGCGTGGTCGGGAAATAGAGCGCGGTCGCGGGATGCGGCACGGCGACCGCGATGCGCAGCGACGACTGCGGCGCGCCCGGGCGGTCGATCAGCTGCAGCTGCAATGTTTCGCTGGCCTTCGGCGGCAGGACCGACGCGGCCGGGCCCTCTTGCCAGTCACCGAAGGCGCGCCGCAGGGCGGTCTCGAGTGCGCTCCGGTCGTAGCGGCCGGCGACATAGACATGGGTTCGCCTGGCGCCGAAGTTGCGTTCATAGAAATCGCGCACGGCAGCGATGTCGTAGGTTTCAAGCTGGCCCGGCGCCGGCAGCACGTGTCCGAACGGATGATCCCCGTAAACCAGTTTCGCCAGCGCCTCGCCTGCGATCGAGTCGGGCTCCGAGCGCGCGACGACGAGACTGCGCTCGAAGTTGGCGAGCACGCGCGGCAACTCGGATTCCGGGAAGCGCGGGTTGCGCAGCACGTCGGCAACGAGTTCCGCCGCATCAGCGGCGTGCTCTGACAGCACCGAGATTGCCACGGAAGTCTGCTCGGCGCCTGCGCCGACACTCAACGAGCCGCCCATGTCGGCGGCGCTCCGCGCGATGTCGGCGGCCGCGCGCGTCGCGGTGCCTTCCTTCAGCATTTCGACCGCGACGTCGGCTAGCCAGGTCGATTCGCCTTCGTCGATGTTGCCGGTCCGGACCACCGCAAGTACGGTGACTTTCGGCACGGTGCCGTAATCGACGAAGGTGAGCGACAGGCCGTTGGCGAGCTGCAGGGTTTCCCTCGCCGGCAACGTGAAATCGCGGGGCTGCCCGGCCGCGGGCGGGAGTTCGCGGCCTTCCGCGAGAGCGGTGAATGCCAGGAGTGCCAGCGCCATGCCCGTGAATTGCTTCATGGCTGCGCGCCGCCCGGCGCCTTCCCGGGTTCGACGATCAGGACGCTCTTCTGGCTGTCCTGCAGGTAACGCCGCGCGACATCGGAAATCATCTCGGGCTTGATCGCGCGGAATTCCGATTCGATGCGGTTGATCAGCGTCGGGTCGTCGTCGAAGAGCGCAAAGGAGGCCAGCAGGTCGACGAGCCCGAAGTGGTCGCTGGCGCCTGCAAGATCGTAGAGACCGGCGCGGATCTTGGTGAGCGCCCGGTGGAGTTCCGCCGGCGTCGGCGGGGAATTCTTGAGCCTGGCGATCTCCGCATCGATGTCCGCGAGAATCGTATCCGGCGCGACTGCCGGGTCGTGCACCAGGTAGACGGTCCAGAGCATCGGCCCGTCGTAGTTGAACATGTTGCCGAGCAGGTTGATGCCGCCATCGACGCCGCCGCTGTAGCCGCGCTCCTGCACGAGTTTCTGCCACAACGCGCTGTCCTCTCCCTGCAGCAGGATCTGGTCGAGCAGCCCGAAGGCATATTGATCGGGCGTACCGCGCTCCGGGACATGCCAGGCGACCGCGAGCGCGGGACGCGGCGCGAGCCGGTCCACGTAGGACTTGCGTTTCCCGGCCTGCTGCGGCGGTTCGCCGATGTCCGGGCGCGACGGCTGCGCGCGCGCGGGCAGCGCCGCAAAGTACTTGCTGATCCACGCATGTGCCTGGGCCGGCTCGAAATCCCCGGCGACGACCAGCACCGCGTTGTTCGGCGCGTAGTAGGTGTCGAAAAACGCGCGCGCATCTTCGAGCGTTGCCGCGTCGATGTGCGCGAGGTCACCGTAGAAGTTGTGGGCGTTGTACCAGTTCTCGTTCGCAAGCTGCGGCATGGACAGCCATGGGAAGCCGCCATAAGGCTGGTTCAGCACGTTGTCATTCACTTCGTTCTTGACGACGCCCTGCTGGTTCGCGAGGTTGTCCTGCGTGATCGCAAGGCCCCTCATGCGATCCGCCTCGGCCCACAGGATGGTCTCCAGCGTGTGGGCCGGAACGATCTCGAAGTAATTCGTGAAGTCGAGACGCGTGGAACCATTGAAAACGCCGCCATTGCTCTCGACCAGGCGGACAAATTCCATCTTGCCGAGATTGGTCGAGCCCTGGAACATCAGGTGCTCGAACAGGTGCGCGAAGCCCGTCCGGTCGCGCGGCTCGATGCGCATGCCGATCTGGTAATAGACACCGACCGTGACGGTCGGCGCCGATGAGTCGCGCGCCAGCACGACTTTCAGTCCGTTGGTGAGCTTGTAGTACTCGATCGGAATGTTGATCCCGACGGGAGCGGTCGCCGCACGAGTCGTGAGCGGCTGACTGACACATCCGGCAAGGAGCAAGGCCGTAACCAGTCCGCTCCACGACGAGCGCCAAACCTTCTTCATCGCGGCGCCATCCTGATGGCCCCATCAAGCCGAATCGTGGTGCCATTCAGCATGGTGTTCGTGCAAATGGAGGCGATGAGCTCCGCGTATTCCTCCGGCCGTCCGAGGCGCGGTGGAAACGGCACCTGCTTGCCGAGCGAATCCTGTGCCTCCTGCGGCAGCCCGGCCATCATCGGCGTCCCGAACAGGCCCGGTGCGACACCGACGACCCGGATGCCGAAGCGCGCCAGTTCGCGCTCAAGCGGCAGGACCATGCCGGCGACCGCCGCCTTCGAGGTGGCGTAGGCAACCTGGCCGATCTGGCCCTCGTAGGCCGCGACGGACGCCGTGTGAATCAGAAGGCCGCGCTCGCCGTCGGCGTCGGGTGCGTTGTTCTGCATCAGCGCAGCCGCCGCGCGATCGACATGGAAAGTGCCGGTGGTGTTGATTGCAAGAACGCGCTGGAACGCCGTGGAAGAGAGTGGTCCGTCGCGGCCGAGGAGCTTACCGGGTGTCGCGACACCGGCGCAGGACACGGCTAGATTCAATCCGCCCATCCATCCCGCAGCGTCGCGGATGGAAGATTCCACGGCGGACTCGCTGGTCACGTCACAGTGGCCGTAGCGGGCGGCCTTGCCCATGGCGTCCGCGGCCGCCTTGCCGGCGGGATCCTGGACGTCGAGGAGGGTGACCTTGCCGCCCGCGGCAACCAGTCGCTGGGCGGTCGCGAGCCCGAGGCCCGAGGCACCGCCGGTGATGACCGCCCTGATCTGATCCAGCTTCATCGCTTGTCCCCCGGCGACAGTTTACAGGTGCCTAGAGCCTGAGGCCCCCGTCCACTTCGATGACGCGGCCATTCACGAAATCGTTTTCGGCGATAAATAGCGCGGTCGCTGCGATCTCCGCGGGTTCGCCGAGCCGCTGCAATGGCACCGCTTCTGTGACCCTGGCGACCAGTTCCGGTTTCATGGCGGCGAGGATGTCGGTTGCGC
>JBATEA010000200.1:0-4790 GCA_049663745.1 Steroidobacteraceae bacterium
GCTGTGCTCCGACGGCGATCGCGACCGGCTGGCCGCCTTCCTGAGCGAGGTCACCGTCACCTATGGAAAGGCCGTAGGCCCGATCGAGGTCACTGTCGGCAGCGGTTCCAGGCGCTATACACTCGAATGCGTCGGCAGCAACCTGCTCGATGACCCGGCCGTCGGTGGCCTGGCCATCAACTTTCGTGACGTCAGCGAGCGCAAGGCGCTCGAGGAGCAGTTGCGGCAGCTCGCCTTCCACGACCCGCTGACGCTGCTCGCCAATCGCAGCCTGTTCCGCAACCGCGTGCAGCATTCGCTTGCGCTGGCGCAGCGGGCCCGGCAGCAGGTTGCGGTCATTTTCCTCGACCTCGACAATTTCAAGAACGTCAACGACTCCCTCGGCCACGATGCCGGCGACCGGCTGCTGCAGACCGCGGCCCAGCGGCTCGTGATGTGCACGCGCACGGCCGATACTGTTGCACGCCTGGGCGGCGACGAATTCGCGATCCTGCTGGAGGGCATCACTGACCCCGCCGACGTCGAGCGCATCGCCGGCAATATGATCGAGTCCTTCAGGGAACCGTTGCCGCTGGATGGCAACGACATCTTCATCGCAGCCAGCATTGGCGTGGCCTTCTCGCAGGAAGGCGACGATACCGAGCAACTCCTGCGCAACGCCGACATCGCGATGTACAGCGCCAAGGCGAGCGGCAAGGGTCGTTTCGTCGTGTTCCAGCCGCGCATGCAGGAGCAGTTGCGCGAGCGTCTGCGCCTCGCGGAGGACATCGACCGGGCGCTCGAGCGCAACGAGTTCTTCCTCGAATTCCAGCCGGTCATCGACCTGAAGACACGCGAGTTGCTGGGCGTCGAAGCACTCATGCGCTGGCACCATCCCGAGCAGGGCCTGGTGATGCCGGGCCAGTTCATCCCGGCGGCGGAGGAATCCGGCCAGATCATCGAACTCGGCCGCTGGGTGCTGGCCGAGGCCTGCAAGGCAGTACGCGGCTGGCGCGACTCGATCGCTTCCGGCAGCGGACTGCGCGTTGCCGTGAATATTTCCGGCCGTCACCTGCAGCACGCCGACCTCGTCGCCGACGTGCGCAATGCGCTCGAAGTCTCCGGCCTGGAACCGGAGAACCTGGTGATCGAGCTGACCGAGAGCACGATCATGCACAATACCGAAGTCAACCTCGAGCGCTTCCGGGAACTGAAGGCTCTCGGCATCCGGCTCGCGATCGACGACTTCGGCACCGGTTACTCGTCGCTCTCCTACCTGCATCGCTTCCCGATCGACATCCTCAAGATCGACCGCTCGTTCGTCAGCCGCCTGACCGAGACCGGCGACGGTCCGGAACTCGCGCGCGCCGTCGTCATGCTCGGCGAAACGCTGGGCCTCGAGACGATTGCCGAAGGCATCGAGCAGGAGGACCAGGTGGCGGAACTGCTGGAACTCGGCTGCGTCGCCGGCCAGGGATTCCTGTTCGCGAAGTCGAGCTCGCTGGAAATACTCGCTGCCACACCCTTCTCCGAACGCCGGGCTGAGCTCCGTCGCTGGCATTCGGCTTACGATCGCCTGACCGCCACCGGACGCTATCGCGTCGCGGAGCTCGCGCCCAAGCGTTCGGTCGCCTAGCGAGGCCGCTCGCTCCTCGTCCACGCGCTCAAACAGCGCCTGGCGGTAATCAAAATGGCCGCCAATCGCCTAAACTGGCCGCTTCACGGTGCCGGTGGGCGGGTTTTGTCATGCAGAGGCCATTTCAATCGGGCGCAGCGGCCATCGCGGCGCTGCTTGCCCTAAGCACCAGTCATGCCGCATCGGTTCCCGACGTCGGGAAAGCGCTCGAGTGGCGCTTGGTCGGGCCGTTTCGCGCTGGCTGGGCCACTGCGGCGGTGGGTGTGGGCGGGGGATCCGACACCTTCTATCTCGGCGCGGCCGGCGGCGGCATCTGGAAGTCGGACGACGCCGGCCGTACCTGGCACGCCATTTTCGACGGGATCGACTCGGCCTTCGTCGGTGCGCTCGCCCTGGCGCGGAGCAACCCGGACATCCTCTATGCCGGCATGGGCCAGGTCACGAGCCGTTATGACATCGGCGCCGGCGATGGCGTATATCGCTCGGACGATGCGGGCCGCAGCTGGCGTCACCTGGGCCTTGCAGCGAGCCGGCACATCGGCGCAATCCAGGTTGATCCCCGCAATCCGGATATTGCCTGGGTTGCGGCGCTGGGCCCGGTATTCGGCGCGGGCGGCGAGCGCGGCGTCTATCGCACAAATGACGGCGGCAAGACCTGGACCCGCACGCTGTTCGTCAGCGAGAACACCGGAGCGGTCGATCTCACGATGGACCCCGCTGACCCGAATGTTCTCTTTGCTGCGGTATGGCAGGTTCGGTACCGGCCCTGGCTCAATTACTTCACGCCGGACACTGGCCCCGAGAGCGGCATCTACAAGTCGATCGACGGCGGCCTGAGCTGGCGCCATTTGACCGGCGGCGGCTGGCCCGCCGGCAGTCTCGGGCGCATCGGGCTTGCCGCCTTCCACCGCCCGCAAGGCACGCGCGTATGGGCCCTGGTCGATGCCCCGACTGGGGGCGGTCTGTACCGTTCCGACGACGCCGGCACGACCTGGCAACTCGTGAACGCCGATGCGGAACTCATCAACAGCTATTTCGCCCAGGTCACGGCGGCTCCCGACGATCCGGACACCGTTTATACGACGGGCCGCGGCCTGCATCGCTGCACGGCCGGTGGCACGTCCTGCGAGATCATCAAGGGAGCGCCCGGTGGCGACGACTACCACAATCTCTGGATCGACCCGCAACACCCGGAACGCATGATCACCGGCGCCGACCAGGGCGCGGTGGTAACCGTCAATGGCGGGGACAGCTGGAGCAGCTGGTACAACCAGCCGACCGGCCAGTTCTACAAGTTGTCGGTCGATAACGACTTTCCCTACCGGATCTACGGCGGCCAGCAGGACAGCGGCACGGTTCGCATCGCCAGCCGCAGCGACTACGGCGCGATCAGTTTCCGCGACTGGGAACCGGTCGGCGCCGATGAGCGCGATTACCAGATCGCCGATCCGCGGGATTCCAATATCGTGTACGCATCCGGCCTCGGCGGCCGCCTGTCGCGCTGGGATGCGCGCAACGGGGAAGTGCAGAACATCTCGCCGTGGCCCATTTCGAGCTACGGGGAGCGGCTCACGTCGTTCCAGCAGCGCTACTCGTGGATCGAGCCGATTGCCCAGTCCCAGCTCGAACCGTACCCCCTGTATTTCGCGTCGCAACGACTCTGGCGTTCGGTGGATCAGGGCGGACACTGGGAATCGATCAGCCCGGATCTCTCTGCACGCGACCAGTCGACGCGCGATTGTGGCGGCAATCTCGATCCGCGGCGCGCGCGGGCCTGCGGTTATGGCGTGATCTGGAGCATCGGTCTTTCGCCGCGCGACAACGCGGAAATCTGGATCGGCACCGATGACGGGCTGGTGCGACTGACCCGGGACGCCGGCAAGACCTGGGCCGACGTGACGCCGAAAGGCATTGCTCCCTGGGCCAAGGTCAGCATCGTCGAGCCGTCGCCGACGCAGGCCGGTACGGCTTACGTCGCAGTCGACAACCACCGACAGGATGATTTCAGGCCCTGGATCTTCCGTACGAAAGACTTCGGTGCGACATGGACGCTCGTGGTGGGCGGCCTTCCGACGGGTCATTTCGTCAGCGTGGTGCGGGCCGATCTGAAGCGCGCGGGGCTGCTCTACGCGGGCACGGAAACTGGCGTGTTCGTCTCCTTTGACGACGGGGACCATTGGCAATCACTGCAACGCCAGCTTCCGACCGCCTGGGTGCGGGACTTGATCGTTCACGGCGACGATCTCATCGCCGGCACGGAGGGTCGCGCGATCTGGGTGCTGGACGACATCGCTCCGCTGCGCCAGTTCGACGCGGTTGCAACGGGGGCCACGGAGCACCTGTTCGAGCCGGCGACTGCCGTGCGCCTGCGCCGGAACCAGAATCGCGATACGCCGCTGCCGCGCGAGGAGCCGGTCGGCCGCAATCCGCCGGCGGGCGCCGCCATCGATTACTGGCTGGCGGCGCCGGCGGGGCGGGTGGAACTGGAGATCCGTGATGCGTCCGGCGCGCTGGTGCGCGGCTTCTCGAGCGACACGCCGGAACCACCCGCGCTCGCCGAGCGCTACTTCAGTGCAGACTGGATCACGCCGCCGCAGGCGCTTTCCGGTGCCGCCGGCATGCATCGCTTCCTGTGGAACCTGCGCCATCCGCGGCCGAAAGCCACTGAATACGAATACTCGATTTCCACGGCCTATGGCGCCGGCGTCAGCCTCGTGCCGGAGGGGCCGATGGCCGTGCCGGGCGAGTATCGCGTGGTGCTGCGCGTCGATGGCCGCGAGCAATCGGCGCCGCTGACCATCACCATGGACCCGCGCGTTGCCATCGATGCGAAGTCGCTGTCCGAAGCGCTGCGCGTGTCGCGGGAAACCCAGGGCTTGCTGGCACGACACTATGCGGGCGCGGCGGAGTACAAGTTCGTCGGCGATCGAATCAGCGAGCTGAGGGACTCGCAGGCCGGCAATGTGAAAGTGATGCCAGCACTGGACCGCTTCGAAGCGCGCATGAAGCTGCTTCACGCCGGGGCCGGCGACCTTCCGGGCAACATCGATCTCGCGAATATCGGCGAGGTCCTGCGCAAGATCGAGATAGACCTCGAGGCCAGCGATCGTGCGCCGACTGAGCCTCAGCAACGCGCGCGGGCGGAGACCGGCCAGCGCCTGGAACGGTCATTGGC
>JBATEA010000201.1:0-2143 GCA_049663745.1 Steroidobacteraceae bacterium
AATTACTTCCTGCACCAACACGTCGAACCCGGCCGTCATGGTCGGCGCCGGCCTGCTCGCACGCAAGGCGAAAGAGCGTGGGCTCACCGTCAAGCCCTGGGTCAAGACCTCGATGGCGCCCGGGTCCAAGGTCGTCACGGAGTACCTGACGCGCGCCGGGCTGCTGGCGGATCTCGAAAATCTCGGATTCAACATCGTCGGTTACGGCTGCACCACCTGCATCGGCAATTCCGGTCCGCTGAACGCGCCAATCTCGAAAGCGGTCGGCGACAACATGCTGTCCGTTGCCTCCGTGCTCTCCGGCAATCGTAATTTCGAGGGCCGCGTCCACCAGGAGGTGCGCATGAACTTCCTGGCCTCGCCGCCGCTTGTCGTGGCCTTTGCGCTCGCAGGCTCCGTGGACATTGATCTCACGCACGAGCCGCTCGGCCTGGGCCGCGACGGCAAGCCTGTCTACCTGCGCGACATCTGGCCGAGCGCAAAGGAGATTCAACAGGCGGTCGGGCGCTCCGTGCTGGCCGACATGTTCGTCACGACCTACAGCGATGTCTTCAAGGGCGACGAGCGCTGGCGCGGACTTGGCGTCACCGAGTCGCAGACGTATCGCTGGGACGCCGCCAGCACCTACATCCAGAATCCGCCCTACTTCACCGGCATGGACCGCAGACGGCCCGGGCTGCCCGTGATTCGCGGGGCCCGCTGTCTCGCGTTGTTCGGCGACTCGATCACGACCGATCACATTTCGCCGGCGGGGGCGATCCGCAAGGAATCGCCGGCCGGTCTCTATTTGCAGCGGAACAGTGTGGCGCCGGCGGACTTCAACAGCTACGGGTCGCGGCGCGGCAATCACGAGGTGATGATGCGCGGCACATTCGCCAATTCGCGCATCAAGAACCTGATGGTGCCAGGCGTGGAAGGCGGGGTGACGCGCATGCAGCCGGGCGGCGAGCAGATGCCGATTTACGATGCGGCAATGAGGTACATCGCGTCCCGCGTGCCGCTGGTCGTGATCGCCGGCAAGGAATACGGCACTGGTTCCTCGCGCGACTGGGCGGCCAAGGGCACGCATCTGCTGGGCGTGAAGGCTGTCATCGCCGAGACCTTCGAGCGCATTCATCGCGCAAATCTCGTGGGCATGGGTGTCTTCCCGCTGACATTCGAGAGCGGGCAGAACGCGCAGGCGATCGGGCTAGACGGCACGGAGTCCTACGACTTTGACGGGCTGACGCCCGGCAGCCGAAAGGCGATCGTGCGCGCGACGAAGGCGGATGGAAGATTTGTCAGTTTCCCGGTCAATGTCCGCGTCGATACACCCAAGGAATGGGAGTACATGGACAATGGCGGCATCCTGCATTTCGTGCTTCGGCAGCTGGCGGCCTGAGCATTCGCGAGTCCGGCGGGCGGCTTGAAGCCCCATGAACGGTTCCATCGCAGTGTTCGACCTGGACGGCACGCTCACGCAACGCGATACCTTCCTCCCGTATCTTCGCGGCTGGCTGCGGCGCCATCCGCGCCGCCGCTCGTCCTGGCGCACGCTTGCCGCGCTTGGTCGTTACGCTTTCGGCGGACGGGACCGCGGCCGGCTCAAGTCCGACCTGATCAGATGGCTGATGGCCGGCGCGACCCGGGCAGAAGTTGCCGACTGGTCGCGTGAGTTCGTGGATGGACTGGATGACCGCATCTTGTGTGCCGGGGCTCTGGAGGCCGTTCAGCGCCACCGGCGCGCGGGCGACCGGCTGGTACTCCTGTCCGCCAGTCTGGACCTTTACGTGCCGCTGATCGGCGAGCGCTTCGGCTTTGACGAGACGATCTGCACCGGCGTCGCCTGGTGCGACGGACGTCTCCACGGCGCGCTGACTACGCCGAACCGGCGCGCACAGGAAAAGCTGCGTTGCATCGAGTCGCTGCGAGCCCGTTATCCGGGCTCCACGATCGCAGCGTATGGCAATTCCGGCTCCGACTTCGCCCACCTGCGCGCAGTCGATCGGCCAATGCTCGTCAATGGCGGCTGGAGGGCTCGCGGCGCCGCCGCCAGCCTCGGAATTCCGGTGGCGGACTGGCGTAACAAAGCTCCCCCTGCCCCGGTCTGATGGGTTAAGGAGGCTTGGCATGCGCATTCGTCCCTCGGAGATCACCCCGGAAC
>JBATEA010000202.1:0-1647 GCA_049663745.1 Steroidobacteraceae bacterium
GCGCACGACGGTCGACACGACGCGCCGGCACATGTCGCCCTGACAGGGGGTTCCGACCGCACCGTCGTAGAGGTTCGCACCGCAGGTCAGGCCCGCCGGAGGCGCGGATATCGGTGCCTGTCCCTGCCATGCCACGCTCACGAGATACCTGCCGCCGCCGATGTCGTCGATGCAGCCGCGGCCGCCGACCATCGCACCGACGAGATTGGCCCCCAGCAGCTCTCCGGCACCTTGCAACGCGGCGCACCACTCGGCGAGGTCCGCTTCCTGTCGCGTCGCGGTGCCCACCGGGCAGGGCTGGCCGACACCCAGCGGAGTTCCGCCGGTCAGGTAATTGCCGACGTCGTTGCGATTGAGCGCAATGCGGGTCGCCATGTCATTCAGCAGGATCAACGCCTGCGAGCGCTGGTAGGACTCCATCTGCAACAGGTGCAGCCGCCCGTGCAGCACGACCAGAGCGAGCAGGCCGATCGACAGGATGACCATCGTGACCAGCACCTCGACCAGCGACGTGCCGCCCTGCAGACGAACATGCCTTGCCGTCATGGCTACCACTTCCCCGCCGGCGTCTTGACCCCGGCGCTGTCGATCGACAGGTCGCCGTCGCTGACCTGTCCATTGATGGCCGTGAAATTCACCGTAAATCCGGGCGGCGGGCCCGCATCCACCGCGATGGTGAAGTCGTAGTTATTGTCGACTTCCGGTGGCAGCGTGTAGTTGAGCGCAGTTTCGTCCGCGTAGATCCGGTTCGCGATGAAATACTGGTGCTCCCGGTTGACCATCTCCATCATCACCGACTGCGCGGCGCGCCGATTGCCCTTGATCACCGATGCCCGATAGGACGGATAGGCGATCGCGGCCAGGATGCCGACGATCATCACGACGATCATCAACTCGATCAGCGTGAAACCCTTGTGCTTGGTCATGGCTCCGCTCGGTATGATTTCTGCCGACAAATTACCCCGAAGCCTGTCTGGGCGAGAACCGTCCCGACATACGGTCGCTACGGGACTGCGAACGGCCTGCGAAGCGGAACCGCGTCACATATTTCACGTCACCGGGTTCCGCATTATGTCGGGCACGCGCAGGAAACCGCGCCGCGCCCTCCTTCATTCGGCGCGTGCCTGGAAGGACCAGTCGACCAGGTAGCCAGGTTCCGCCGGTGCGGCCGCCGATCCCGCGGCGATCCAGGTGCCGCCCACTGCGAGCAGCCGCCCTTCTGAATAGAGCAGCGGCACACGGCTCCTGAGCCAGGGCTCGGTACCGGCCTCGCGCAGCAGGCGGGCCACGGATTTCTCCGCGGCCGCGCCATGCGGCCGCAGGCGTTCGCCGCCCCGTCTCAGCGCCAGCTGGAATGGACCCGGAAATCGCAGGGCGCTGATGCCGCTGCCGATGGCTGGCGCCAGCCGCAGCGACCCGATTCCGGGGATGGAAAGCAGCTGCCCCGGAATCAATGGCCAGGGCCCCGCGCCCGCGCGGCAGAGCGGCTGCATCGCATGCAGCCAGCCGCGGTAGCGCCGCACTTCCCCGGTCGGCCAGGTCACGACCGGCTGCGCGTCGGCGCGCGCCGGCAGCAGGTCGTCGAGGATGGCTCCCAGTCGGGCCTCGGAAGGAGCGCCGAGCCCGCAGCGCCGCAACCACCAGCGC
>JBATEA010000203.1:0-5440 GCA_049663745.1 Steroidobacteraceae bacterium
TTGATCGCCCGGTCTGCTCCGATGTGGGTGAGCAGCGCGAGCACCACGCTCCCGCCAACCAGCAACGGCATCACGATGGTGAGGATGTCCCGTGTGCGTATCCACGTTTCCCTGGCGAGTGGGCGCCAGCGCGGCAACGCATAGGGCGGGATCTCCTGCACCTGGCCGGGGCTGCCTTGCCGGTAGCGCCGTCGCAGCAGCTGCCCCAGCACCGCGATCACGAGCATCGCAAGGAGGAAAATGGCCAGCACGCCGGCCGCTCCGAGATACTTGCCACCCAGCGCCAGGATGATTGCCGATCGCGCGGAGCAGGGCACGAATGTCACGAGTACCGAGCCGACCACGCGCTCGCGCCCCGATGTGCTCGTCCCGATGCCAGACAACGCCGGCACATTGCACCCGAGCCCGAGCAGGAAGGGTACCGCGATGCCTCCGTGCAGGCCCAGCCGGTGGAACGCCCCGTCCACCGCGAAGGCGATCCGCGCCATGATCCCAGCCTGCTCAAGCGCGATCAGCAGCAGCACGAGCGGAAGCATGTACGGCACCACGATTCCGACGAGTCCGATCAGGCCGTCCGCCACGGCGCGTCCGACGACGCCGGACGTCGTATCCGGTTGCCAAGCCGAGGCCCACGTCACGAGCCGGGCCGAAGTGAGCGAATCGAGCCAGGCACTGAAATCGAACACGACGAAGAGCACGGCAGCGAAAACCGCGGCGCTGCCGACCAGGCCCCAACGCGGGTTCAGGAACAGCTCGTCGAGCCAGTAACGCCAGTCGCGCCGCTCGCGGACTCCGCCCGGGCGCATGATCGTCTCCGCGAGGATCGCGGCGCTGTGATGGCGGTCCGCGTGAAGTTCTTCGCGAAGTGGACGCGGCAGCTTGCCATCCGCCTCGGCGCGCAAACGCGCGAATTCCGCCAGCTCACGCGGAAAGTGCTGGCGCATTTCGTCGAGGAAATAGCGGTCGCCTTCCGCGATCCGGGTGGCAAGGAAGTGCAGCGGCACCCGAAACGCGCCGCGGACCTCAGGTGCGCTGACCGCATTGGCAAACTGGCGCAGGATATCGCGCAGATGAGGACCTGGCGGCAATGGCAGGGGACATACGCCCTGCCTGGCCGCCGCCGCCGTCGCTGCGAAGAGCTCCGCGATGCCGTGGCCCATCACGGCAACGGTGGGAACGACACGCACGCCGAGGCGGCGTGCGAGCTGGCTGCTGCCGATGTGCAGGCCCTTGTCACGCGCCTCATCCATCTTGTTCAGCGCCATGACCAGCGGGCGGCCCAGTTGCAGGAGCTCGAGCGTGAGTTCGAGGTGGCGCTCGAGCGCGGTCGCATCGACCACTTGCACGATCACGTCCGGCGGCGCGAACGGGGCGGGCGGACCCTGGGGCTCGTGCGCGGAAACCAGGGGTCGACTGTCGCCCCACAGCAGATACTTGAGTGTCGCCCGGTCTTCCGGTCCTGGATCACGCAACGAGCGCACGCTCGGCAGGTCGATTACGCGCGCCTCGTCGAGCCCGATCTGGACCGCACACTCGTCGTACATCCGCCGCGTCCCGGCAAGCGCGCCCGAGTTCACCGCGGTGCTCGCTACCGTGCGGAATAACGTGCTCTTGCCACTGCCGGGCAATCCGGCGAGAGCGACGCACAACCGGCGCCCGCCTCGAAACAGCGGCCGATGCAGCGGAACCGCGGTGGTCTGGAAAGGCTGTTTCATTCCCACGTGTTGCCTGCTGTTGCGGACCCACGCCATGCTATGGCCGGTTGCAACCCGCAGTCATGATTCAGGTCAAGTCCAGGAGCGGGCTCGCCGGCGTGCACGCGTCGAGGACAGGAGAGTGCATCTTGGATCTGTTTGCGCAGCACGGCGTTGTCTCGCGTCGGGTGGTCATTCTCACCTTGCTGTGCGTCGCACTGGCCGCGGTAGCGGCATCCGAGTCATTGCATGCTGCCCTGCTCGACGTGCTGTCGGCGAGCAAGGACTTGATTGTCATTTATCCCGTGCAGGGCGCACTGCTCTTCGTGCTGCTCGCAGCCGTCTCCGCGATGTTCGCGTTTGTCTCGATAGCGATCATCGTGCCCGTGGCGGTTTTCGTGTGGGGCGAGCCGTTCTGCATGCTGCTGCTATGGCTGGGCTGGATTCTAGGCGGCGCCACTGCGTATGCCATCGCGCGGTTTCTCGGCCGACCGGTGGTGCACCGGCTGACGGGGGACACCACCTTGCGTCGCGTTGAGCGACTCATCCATCCCGAAACGCCGTTCGGCCTGATTCTGCTGTTTCAGCTCGGACTTCCGTCCGAGATTCCTGGTTACGTGCTGGGTCTCGCCAGATATCCCTTCGGCAAGTACCTGCTGGCCCTCGGGTTCGGCGAGCTTCCATACGCAGTTGCGACGGTATTTTTGGGCGCCGGCTTTGTCAGGGCGCAAAGCGGTGTCGTGCTTGCGCTCGGGCTGTCGATCGCAACGCTGAGCGTTGGCGCGTTCTATTTGCTGCGCAAACGCATGCGCGCAGCCGACGCAGGCAAGGCAAAGCAAGGGGCCAAAGAAGCGCGGCCGGAATAGCACGAGTCGCGGGCGCGGCGATCAGCATCTCGGCGCACCATCGCGCGCATACGATGCGCCGGCATGCAAGTATCATAGCGTCACAAGCGATCCGGAACGGGATATGAGCAAGCTGGTCGAATGCGTTCCCAATTTCTCCGAAGGACGCGATGCCGCGGTGATCCGCGGCATTACGGCGGAGATCCAGGCCGTGCACGGCGTGACGCTGCTCGACGTCGATCCGGGCGAGGACACGAACCGCACGGTCGTGACCTTCGTCGGCGCGCCGGAGGCGGTCGTGGAAGCTGCCTTCCGCGCCGGGAAGCGCGCCGCCGGGACTATCGACATGACCAGGCATCACGGCAGTCACGCGCGCATGGGCGCGATGGACGTCTGCCCCTTCGTGCCGGTCGCGGGCGTCACCATGGCGGACTGCGTGATGCTGGCGAGGGAAACGGGCCGCCGCATCGGCGAACTCGGCATCCCGGTATATCTCTATGATCACGCCGCTTCGAGCCCCGCGCGCAGGAATCTCGCGGCGGTACGGGCCGGCGAATACGAAGGGCTGGAACGGAAACTGGCGGACCCGGCCTGGCAGCCCGATTTCGGGCCGACGAAGCACAACCCGCGCAGCGGCGCGTACATCATCGGTGCGCGGGAATTCCTGATCGCCTACAACGTCAATCTCGCCACGACCGACAAGCGCTACGCAGACGACATCGCCTACTGCCTTCGAGAGCGCGGCCGCCACAAGCGCAGCGGCAATGTGGCACCCTTCTATTACAAGGGTGATGTGGTCCGGTTCGCGAAGGACCGCTTTCCCTGTGGGGGCTGCGATCATGTCGCGAAGTCATGGGATGCGCTCGCGCTACATTACCGCGACGCCCACGGCAAGGACCTCACTGCGCGTTATGCCGCGCTTGGCTACCCCCCGGGGGACGTCGAAGGAAGGCCGGTCTACGCGGATGGCCGTTTTTCGCACGTCAAGGCGGTCGGCTGGGTGGTCGACAGGTACCGCCGCGCGCAGATCTCCATCAACCTGACCGACTTCAAGGTGACTCCGGCCCACGCCGTGCTGGAAGTCGCGCGCGAAGAGGCCGCGCAGCGCGGGATAATTGTCACCGGCTCGGAAATTGTCGGCGTAGTCCCGTTTGATGCCATGCTGGAATCCGGCCGCTACTACCTGCGCCGCATGCAGAAGTCCACCGGGCTGCCGGTGGGCGACGTCATCGAGACCGCGGTGCAGGCGATGGGCCTGCGCGACGTCGCGTCATTTGAAACGGAGAAGAAGGTGTTAGGCATGCCAAGCCAAGCCGGAGACCTGGTGCGCAAGTCGGTCGGCGAATTCGTCGACGAGGTCTCGCGCGATACGCCTGCCCCGGGCGGCGGTTCGATTGCAGCGCTCGCGGGCGCGATCGGAGCCGCGCTTGCCGCGATGGTCGCCAACCTGACGATCGGCAAGGCCGGCTTCGACGATCGCCACGAGGAACTGGACGCTCTCGCCGCAAAGGCGCAGGGAATCAAGGATCGGTTGCTCGCCGCGGTGGACGACGACACGCAGGCCTTCAATGGCGTCATGGATGCGCTGCGCATGCCGAAGGACACGCCGGACCAGAAGGCCGCGCGCAGCGAGGCCCTTCAGTCCGGTTATCAACGTGCGACCGAGGTCCCGATGCAGACCGCCCGGCACTGCCGTGCGGCACTGGAATTGTGTCTTGCGGCTGCCCGCTCCGGAAACGACGTCATGGTCACGGACGCCGGCGTGGGCGCACTGGTTTCCTTCGCGGGAGTCCAGGGCGCCGCCTACAACGTGCGCATCAACCTGAAGTCGATCAAGGATGACGCTTACGTCAAGCGCATGGATGCCGAGATTGCGCTCCTGGTGGATGAAGGCCGCAAGATCGCCGATCTCGTTGAATGTGAAGTCGAGCGGGTTGCGGGCGTACCCTGAACAAACCCGCACCGCCGGTCCGCCGCGTTCCCAGGGGGTTTTCGGACCGCTTTACGCTCCGTTCGCACGTAGAACGAACAGACGCACCTGATGACGTCTTGCCCGCGCGGCCGGCCGCTGGCCTCGATCCGATCGTTTTGCCGCCTTAGCGCGAACCTCGACCCGGAACCTGAATATCCAGGCCCAGATCGAGCGCCCGCACCGAATGCGTGAGCCATCCCATCGAGATCGCCTCGACGCCGGTCGCAGCCACCTCGGCGACATTTGCCAATGTGATTCCACCGGAGGCCTCCGTATGGCAGTGGCCATCGGCGAGCCGGACGGCCGCGCGCAATTCCTGGAGCGTCAGGTTGTCGAGAAGCACCGCGCTCACCTTGCAGCGGAGCGCTTCCTCGAGCTGAATCATCGAATCGACCTCCACCTGGATGCGAGTGGACGCGCCGAGCCGCGAACGAACGCGATCGACCGCGGCGGTGATGGAGTCCGCGATGCCGATGTGATTGTCCTTGATGAGCACCGCATCGTGGAGACCGAAGCGGTGGTTGACGCCGCCGCCGACCGCCACGGCATACTTCTCGAGGGTTCTCAGGCCCGGCGTGGTCTTGCGAGTGTCCTTGATGACCGCCCGCGTGCCCTCGACCAGGCGCACGGCGGCAGCCGTCGCGGTCGCGATCCCGGACAGGCGGCACAGGAGATTCAGGATCGTTCGCTCGGCCGTCAGCACGGTACGCGCGGCGCCAGATAGGCGGGCGACGGTCTGGCCTGGCACGATGTCCCTGCCGTCGGCCGCGAGGACCGCAACTTGTGCCGGTTCGGAGAACTTCGACAGGGCAATGGCGATGCAGTCGATGCCCGCGATCCGTCCGGGCTGGCGGCTGCGGATTTCCGCTTCGATCGTCGACCCTGCCGGTACGACGGCCTCGGTCGTGATGTCCCCGACGGCGTCCAGG
>JBATEA010000204.1:0-2745 GCA_049663745.1 Steroidobacteraceae bacterium
AACCACTCGTCGAGGTAATCGGCCGAGCTCATGGTCATCAGCTTGTAGAGCGCATGAAACCGTTCGCTGCCCATCGCCCGCAGGTGGCCACCGAGCGTCAGCAGGCCTTTCAGGTCGCTGGGTGCGAGCGAGGTCGGATCGGGCGGGATCATGCCGAGGAAGGGCTTCACCGCGCGGGCCATGTGGTGCATCAGCCGCCCGAATTCGGTGTACGCATCGGCGTCCAGGGCCGAGTGACGATAGATCTCGCGGCGCGTCAGGTCGGAATCGCTCCAAGTGGCGAAATAATCGCCATTCGGCAGCGGCGTCACGCTGCTCTCGAGCGGCAGGATGTGCATGCCGTGGCGGGGCAGGTTCAGGTCGCGAATGATCTCGGGACGCAGCAGACTGACGACGTATGAGAAAACCGAGAACGTGAATCCCGGGAAGACCTGCTCGCTGACGGCGGCGCCGCCCAGCAGGTGGCGGCGCTCCAGTACCACGACCTTCTTGCCGCCACGCGCCAGATAGGCAGCGGCGACCAGCCCGTTGTGGCCGCCGCCGATGACGATTGCGTCGTAACGATTCGTCATCTCAGGCCTTCTTCCGCAGCGGATCGAAGAAAGGCAGCTTGCGCACCTGCGCCTTTGCGAGTCGTCGCTGGTGTTCGACGGTGACCTCGATCTGGAGCGGCGTGTCCGGCGCGAAATGCGGCGCCTGTACGTGAGCGAGCGCCAGGTATTTTTTCAGCAGCGGCGACCAGCAGCCGCTCGAGGCGTAACCGACCTGTTTGCTGTCGCGATAAAGCGGAGTGCTTGCCCGCCAGGGGACGCTCGGCAGCGCCGGCGCAAGGTCGTGCGCAACGAAGAGCGATTCGAAAGAATTCCAGTCGATCTCGATGCCGACGAAGCGCCACAGCGGGCCCCTCGCCTTTTCCGCGACGAGCGCCTTGCGGCCGTTGTACGGCCCCTTTTCGAAGGTCACCGTCCAGTCCAGCGACAGCTCGAAGGGCGATGATTTCTGCGGTTCGATCATCGCCCGATGCGAGGAGTGATAGTCCACGTCGAGCATGACGAGCCCCGCCTCGATGCGCGCGACATCGAGCGCCCAGATGCCGGCGGGTACCAGGCCGTAATCCTTGCCGGCCGCCATCAATGCATCCCAGACCTCGAGCGCGCGCTCAGCCGGTATCCAGAGTTCATAGCCGAGGTCGCCGGTGTAGCCGGTGCGCGAAATCTGGACCCCGACCCCCGCGATCCGGTTGTCCATTACGCGAAAGTACCTGAGCTCGTCGACGGGCTTATCCGCCGCCGCGTTCAACACCATGCGCGATGACGGGCCTTGCAGCGCGAGCGCGCCGAGGCTCTCGCTGATGTCTTCGATTCCTGCTTCGAGTCCGAATGCATTGCGATGCAGCCAGCGGAAATTCGGTTCCGCCGACGTGAGCCGAAAGACGTCTTCGCCGAGCCGGCTGATCGTGCCGTCGTCGATAACCTTGCCGCCCGCGTCGCACCAGGTCGTGTACTGCACCTGGCCGACCTGGGTTTTGACGACATTGCGCGTGACCATCCGGTCGAGCAGTCGCGCGGCATCGCGACCGCTGACCCGGTACTTGTGCAGAGGCGAGACATCGAACAGCGCGGCGGCGTTGCGCACCGCGGCGTATTCGCGATCGAGTGTCCAGTCGTAGGCACTGGCGACCGCATAGCCCGACCAGCGCCGCCAGGTCTGTCCCTGGATCAGCGGCGCCGTCCGCGCATGGAACGGCGTGGTCTTCAGATTGTGCGGAACGCGCATCCGGCGGACATCCGGGTTCTCTTTGTTGAACGATCGTACGGGAAGGAATCCAGCGCGGTCAAACCAGTGCTAGGATTGCGGCGTCAATGAGGTGACCACCATGCCGAACATGAAACGAGCCTTGCGGGGGTTGCTTGCAATCATGTCGCTGACGCTGGCGTTGCCGGGAACGGCGCTGGCGCAGGCCGACCGGGACACGCAGGAAATCAGCAGCTACGTGCTGACGGACGCAGGCCTCGCGCGCTACGCGAAGGCTTCCAGGGCCCTTGGCGCGCTCGCGAAAGCGTCCGGCGGCTGCGAAGACGATGATGACGACAATGCGAAGACCATCGACCAGATGGTGGCGAAGTTCAATGCCACTCCTGGCGCCAAAGCGGCGCTGCAAAGCGCAGGGATGACGACCCGCGAGTTCATCGTCTTTTCGATGTCGGTTTTCCAGACCGGCATGGCGTCCTGGGCGCTCACCCAGCCGGGCGGCAAGCTGCCGCCGGGCGTTTCAATGGCGAACGTCAACTTCTACCGCAAGAACGAAGCGGCGATGTCCCAGATAGCCGAGTCCTCGAAGGCCGGCGACTGTAACGGGGATGAAACGGAAGACCCTGAGGACGCCGAGTAGCGCGCTGCGCTGCAATATGGAAGATTGAGAGACCTGCCAAGTCGCCATGTGTGCGTTCGGCGGGCTGCCGCGCTAGGATCGAATCGGTGAAGTCGACCAAGCCAACGTCACTCGATATCGCGGAGCTTGCTCAGGTATCGCAGGCAACCGTTTCACGGGCGCTGCGTGACAGCCCATTGGTCCGACCGGAGACCCGCGAACGGATCCAGGAGTTCGCTCGCGAACTTCATTATCGGACCGATCGCAGTGCTGCCGGGCTGCGCACCAGGCGCAGCCGGACGCTGGCGCTGCTGCTCTTCGAGGAAGCATCGGACGAAGCACAGATCAACCCGTTCTTCCTGTCCATGCTCGGC
>JBATEA010000205.1:0-3082 GCA_049663745.1 Steroidobacteraceae bacterium
TTCCTGCCGATCCTGCTGACCTCGCTGACGGCGATCGGCGGCCTGACGCCGCTCGCGATCCAGGGCTCCGGTCTGTACTCGCCGCTCGCGATCGTCATCATCGGCGGGCTCATCAGCTCGACGCTGCTGGCGCGGCTGGTGACGCCGGTGATGTACAAGCTGCTGCCGCCGGTCATCGAGCCGCGCAAGGCCGCGGCGTTCGCGAGCGAAGAGGCCTTGCAATCCGCCTGAGGCGCCGGCACATGCCCGTTCACGCCGGTGCTAACCTGTGACGATGCGCGCGCACGCCGCAGCCGCCGTATTAGTGCTGTTCGCGCTGGCCCTGGGCGGCTGCGCGACCCAGTCTGCGTCCGACCTCGCGCGCCTTGCCCAGGCCCATCCCGCGGAACGGCACCGGGTACCCGTGATCATCGTCCCGGGGTTGATGGGTTCGCGGCTGGCCGACCGAAAGACCGGCGTGGAAGCCTGGCCTGGCAGCACGCGGAAGCTGTTGACCAGCGGTTACCTGAACCTGGCGCTGCGCATCGATCCCGAGACGCTCGAGCCGAAGGACGACGGTCTCGTTGCCACCGGCCTGTTCGATGCCGCAGCCGGCCTGGATTTCTACCGCAAGGTGGTCACCGCCCTTCAGGAAGTCGGCGGCTACAAGCGCGGGCATCCCGGGGAACCGGTCGCCGGTCACGAGGCGCGCTTCTACACCTTCGCCTACGACTGGCGCAAGGACAACATCGCGACCGTGCGCGCCCTCGACGCACTGATTGATCAGATCCGGCGCGACTATGGCGACCCGGAGCTGCGCGTGGACATCATCGCGCACAGCATGGGTGGGCTGGTCGTGCGTTATTACGAGCGCTACGGCGCAGTCGATGTGCTGGAAGGCAATTACTTCCCGGTCACCGGCGCAGGCGCACGAAAGCTGCGCCGCATCGTGCTGCTCGGCACGCCCAACGAGGGCTCGGTGAGCGCGATCCATTACTTCCTGAACGGGTACCAGGTCGGACTTTCGCGCCTGCCCAATGTGGGTGTCGCGACGATGCCATCCACATACCAGCTTTTCCCGCATCCGCAGGCGAACTGGATCACCACGACCCGCGGCACGCCGCTGCGGCCTGACCAATTCGACGTGGAAGTGTGGCGGCGCTTCGGATGGTCGGTGTTCGACGGCAAAGTGCGGCGCAGGATCGCGAGGCATCCGGAGATCTGGCCGTCGCCGGAGGCGTTCGAGCGCTACTTCAAGAAACACCTCGAGCGCGCGCGACGCTTCATGTGGTCATTGGACGTGCCGGTCGGGAACGTCCGGCTCGTCGAGCCGCTATTGCTCGGCGGCGACTGCCTGCCAACGCCCGCCCGCCTGGTCATGGAGGAAGTGCGTGGTGATTCCATTGCCCGCCTGATTCCCGAGCAGATCCAGAAGCCCGTGCCCAGGGTCAATTACGACAAGCTGATGTACGAGCCCGGCGACGGCAGCGTCACGAAGGCCTCGCTGCTCGGCGAGCACCCATCCGATACGTCAAACCCGCGAAAAGGGCATACGGATATCGAGTTCGACAAGTCCTTCTTCGTCTGCGAGCAGCACGACAGGCTGACCGGGAATATCCATCTGCTGGACAACCTGCTGCGCTACCTGCTGACCGAAGACTGACCGGCAAGCCGCCGCTCAGGAATCGGCCGTCCCGGCTGCACCGACATAGCGGCACCATTCGCAGTCCTCGCCGGCCTGCGGGAGATTGCCGCCTGCGATGATCGCGACCGCGCGCCGGAAGGCATCCAGCACCCAGGCGTCGTCGCCGTCGTAGGGCACCATGTGGGTCGAGAACCTGAGCGTGCCGCGGAATTCCCCCGCCCTGGAATCGCCGTTCGCATAGACGAACCAGCCCCTGTCGCTGACTTCGAAGCCCTGCCGGCGCACCAGGAACTGGTACACCTCCATCTGCCGCTGATAGGACGGATAGAGGCCGCCGGTCGTCGGCGTCTCCTTGCGGGCCGTCGCCTTGTAATCGGCGACGATCAGCTCGCCGCCCGCCGCCTGCCACAGGTCATCGATGGCGCCGAACAGCGTCCACCCCGTCTCAGCGTCGCTCCAGCGCACGCCCGTGAAATTCTGGCGCCACTTGTCGAGATCCGGGTGCGCAAACGGCACCGCATCGAGTCCCGCTTCTTCGAACAGCGGATGCGGCTCGCCGGCCGCGCGATAGCGGTCGAATTCCGACTTCAGCAGCGTATCCACCGCATTATTGAGCGTGAACGGCGGGCCGCTCGGCCGCGGAATGCCGAGTGCGACATCGAGGTAGAGGCAGCGCGGGCACTCGACGAAGAGATCGATCTTCGAACGGCTCAACTGGCGACGCTGCAGCGAGCGACTGGTCATTGCTCCGCCTGAGGAGAGGCCGCCGCGCCCCGATAGTGTGCTGGACTAACCCGCTGTGGGATTGGATTCACCCGACCGTGGCGCGGCGGGCCTTGCTAACAATGCCCGTTTGAAAAAGAGGACGCTACACTTTTTTTCACGGCAAAGGGTTGCGTCCCCTCTTCTGATTCGCTGGCACCAGCAGCACGGGCAGGGTCGAGGCGCGAACCACGCCTTCCGCCACGCTGCCGACCAGCATGTCGTAGATGCGTCCGTGACCGTGACTGCCGAGCACGATCAGCGTGGCCGACAGATGGTTCGCTTCGGCGATGAGCGTATCGACGGTCGGTCCCTGCAGCAGCAATGCGGTCGTCTCGACGCCCGCCGTTCGCAGGCGATCCGCGTGGCCCTGCAGTTCGCGGTGCCGATCGCGATGCTCGACAGCGACCTGGCTGCGGACGCCGTCGGGACCCGTGCCATAGCCGACGAAATCCGGGTCCGGCGGCGCCACGTGAACCAGCCAGACATGCGCGGGCATCGAAGTGCCGATGCGCTCGAGCGCCTGCAGCACCTGTTCCGTCACCGGCGAGAAATCGATCGCTGCAACGATGTTCATGGTTTTTCTTCCGTGCGCAGGCGCGCCTTCAGCCAGGGCACTTCGCGGGCGAGGACCGTGACATAGGCGTGCGTGAACTTGACCGCTGAGTCCCGCGACAGGTGCGACCATTCCGGCAC
>JBATEA010000206.1:0-1564 GCA_049663745.1 Steroidobacteraceae bacterium
CCGAGGATGCTGGTGCCGTCGCGCTCCTGCCGCTGATAGTTGGCAAACAGCCGGAACCGTGTCGTCGGCAGGTATCGGCCGCCGATCTCCAGGACCTCGCGGTCGCTCTCGATGTCCTGGGAATGGAGATTCTGCGCGAGATCCGTGAGGCCCGATGTCGTTCCGGCGAAGGTCCAGGCCGACGGCAAGGCGAGCAGGTTGCCCGCGGTGTGGGTGAATATCGTGCTGGTATCGTCGAACCTGCGTCGCGGTATCTGGCGATAGCTGAGGCGGTAGTCGAAAGTACCGGGGTGCGCGCCATCGATTTCGACGACTCGCGAATCGAGCCCGAGGTCCTGCGCCAGCCAGTTCAGGCGATAGGCGCCGGTCGCATAGTGACCCTCGCCAGCGGCATTCAGGTAACCGCCTTTCTCGTCGTAGCCGGTTGCGTCACCGAACGTCGCGGCATCCTCACTGACATAGCTGCCGCCGGCGGTGAGCTCCGCCTGGTACCCGCTTGCAAACGGGCACAGCTGGCACTTCCACTCGGACGTATCGGGCGGTGCTGCTTCCGAGACGGGCGCGACCAGCGCCGATGCGACGATCGTCAGGATCGGCAGCGGTCCGGACCGGTTCCATCTGTTCTCGTACATCATCGTTTCACTTCAACTCAACGCATCAGTTTCGAACCCGACGGATGGTTCGAACCATGCACCTGTGAATGACAATTCAGACAACTCTGGCCGAGCAGAAATTGCGATGGCGCACCGTTCGCCAGACCGCCCGCATCATGGGCAATGCTCGGGTGCCCGCTCTGCGAATGACAGCTCTGGCAGAGCAGGGGCGCGCTGCGCGTCAGCATCGCGGCATGGTTCGACCCATGCGGGTCGTGACAGTTGGTGCAGTCCTCGGCGACGGGCGGGTGCTCCCACAGGAACGGGCCGCGCTTTTCGGCGTGGCACTGATAGCAGGTGTCGTTCACCGTCTGCCGGGCGAGCATGAAATCCGTGGTCGCACCGTGCGGGTTGTGACAGCCGGTGCAGGCCATCTTCCCCTCGCGCAATGGATGCGAATACGCCTTCAGCGAGTCGCTCTTCCTGAACGCATGGCAGGTGTAGCACTTGTCGGGCTGGGTCGACACGCTGCGCACCGGATCGCTCGCCGTGTGGACCTGGTGGCATCCGGCGCAGGTCACCCGATTGTCGTCGTGTGCTCCGCCATGCCAGGCAAACCCCGAATCTGCCTCGTGACAGCCGAGGCACATGCCATTCTGCGTCTCGACGCTCGCGGCGGAGTCCGCTTTGAATTCGATGACCCGCGCCAGCTTGTCATCGATCAACTGCATGCCGGCATGCGCGCCGCCGGGTCCATGGCAGGATTCACACTGCAGCTGCCCGTGACCGAATGGGGCGCGCGGATCCGTCGGCACGCCGTGCCTGGTCCGGAATATGCCGGTCACTTCCGGAACGTTGTGACATGCAAGGCAGGTATCGGCGCCGCTCGCCGTGTACGGGATTTCCCCGGCTTCGGCCGGGGCCTGCGATGCCGACGGCATCGGCAGGCCGAGGCCGATGAAGACCAGCGC
>JBATEA010000207.1:0-1677 GCA_049663745.1 Steroidobacteraceae bacterium
CAACCGGCTGGCCAACGAAAGGGCGCGCCGCGGGCTGCCGGTCATCCACATGGAAGTCGGGCAGCCATCGGCCGGTGCGCCGCGGGCCGCGATCGAGGCCGGTCACCGCGCGTTGACCGATGCGAACCTGGGCTACTGGGAAAGCGGTGCGCTGAAGGAACGGATCGCAGCCCTCTACGGCGAACGCTATCGTCTGGCGCCCGCGCCGGCGCAGGTCATCCTGAGCATGGGCGCCTCGGCAGCGCTGGTCATGGCGCTCGCCTTGCTGTTCGAGCGCGGGTCGCGGGTTGCGCTCGCACGGCCCGGCTACCCCGCGCACCGCAACGTACTCTACGCGCTGGGGCTCGAGCCGCTGGAACTCGATTGTGGGCCACAGACGCGATTCCAGCCGACCGCCGCCATGGTGGCGGCCCTGGAACCGGCGCCCGCGGGCCTGATCCTGACCAGCCCGTCGAATCCGACCGGTACCATGCTCGAGCGCGCCGAGCTCGAAGCACTCGCAGCGATCTGCCGCAAGCGCGGAATCCGCATCCTCTCGGATGAAACCTATCACGGCATCACCTTCGGCCGGCGCGCCCATTCGATGCTCGAATTCGACCCTGCCGCCGTCGTCGTCAACAGCTTTTCGAAATACTGGTGCATGACCGGGTGGCGGCTCGGCTGGACCGTGGTGCCGCCAGACCTCGTGGATGCGATGAACCGCTACGCGGCCAACCTGTTCCTCGTGCCGCCGACACTGGCGCAGCATGTCGCGCTCGTCGCGATGGATGCGGTGGCGGAACTCGAGGAGCATGTCGCGACCTATGCGCGGAACCGGGAGCTGCTGATGAAAGCGCTGCCGGGCCTCGGCATCTCGCGCCTGGCGCCGGCCGACGGCGCGTTCTACATCTATGCCGACATATCGCACTTGACCGGCGATTCACTGGCCTGGTGCCGTGAAGTCCTCGACGCGACGGGCGTCGCGCTGAATACCGGACGTGATTTCGACGGGGCCCACGGGGGAAACTTCATCCGGATCTCGTTCGCGGTATCCACGCCCGAGATCCTGAGGGCCGTCGAGTTGCTTGGCGGCTGGCTGCACAGGCAAGGCGCATGACGACACGCGTGCTGTTTGTCTGCCTGGGAAACATCTGCCGCTCGCCCACGGCGGAAGCCGTGTTTCGCGAACTGGCCCGGCGCGAGGCCGCCGAACACGCCATCGAGGCGGATTCGGCCGGCACCCACGCCTACCATGTTGGTTCAGCCCCGGATGCGCGCACCGTGGCCGCCGCGCGCCGCCGCGGCATCGACATGAGTCAACTGCGCGCTCGCGTCGTCGAACCGGCGGATTTCGAGCGCTTCGACCTGCTGCTGGCGATGGATGAGCAGAATTACCGGCACTTGCGCGGCATGGCGCCGCCGGAGCGGCGCGATCGCGTGCGATTGTTCCTGGAATTCGCGCCCGGACAGGCGCGGCGCGAAGTGCCCGATCCCTACTACGGCGGCGCGACGGGCTTCGAGGACGTCCTCGATCTGGTCGAGGAAGCGGCGCGCGGCCTGCTCGCGGAACTCACGGCCGCGCGCTGACTCATTCCTTGGGCCCGAAATGCTGGCCCTCGCCCGGCGTCGACGACCAGACCGTGAAGGTCTGTGACGGCCGTTGCTCCGAGCTGGCCGGTGCCGGCGGCGGGGATGGCG
>JBATEA010000208.1:0-2860 GCA_049663745.1 Steroidobacteraceae bacterium
GAACGCAATCGTGACCTGATCGTCAACATCAACGGGCAGCTGCTACACCGCGACAAGGCCGGCGTCAGTCCCTTCGACAGCGCCGTGCAGGGCGGCGACGCCGTCTGGGAAGGCCTGCGCCTCTACCAGGGCCGGATCTTTGCGCTGACCGAGCACCTCGAGCGATTGCGCTCGTCGGCAATGGCGCTCGCCTTCGAGCAGATTCCCGATGACGCCGCGATCACCGCCGAGATCCGCCGCACGCTCGAAGCGAATGACATGAAGGACGGCGTTCACATCCGCCTGACATTGACGCGCGGCGTCAAGATCACGTCCGGCATGGATCCGCGGCTCAACCGCGCAGGTCCCACGCTGATCGTGCTGGCCGAGCACAAGGCGCCCGTCTATTCGAAGGCGGGCCTCAAGCTGATCACCAGCAGCATGCGTCGCTCGCCACCGGACTGCCTCGACCCGAAAATTCATCACGCCAACCTGCTGTCATCGATCCTCGCGAAGATCCAGGCCAATGCGGCAGGCGCCGATGACGCGATCATGCTGGACCTGCGCGGCTTCGTTGCCGAGACAAATGCGACGCATCTTTTCATCGTGGAAGCCGGCCGCGTGGCGACCCCGACGCTCGCCGCCTGCCCCGAAGGCGTCACGCGCCGGACAGTGCTCGACATCTGCCGCGCGCAGTCCATCGCCTGCGAAGTGCGCGACCTGTCGCTGGCCGAGTTCTATCGAGCAGCTGAAGTCTTCTGCACGGGAACCATGGGCGAACTGGCGGGCGTCACCGAGGTGGATGGGCGGAAGATCGGCGATGGCAGCATCGGGCCGATGACGAAGCGGCTGTCGTCGCTGTACGCCGAGCGCACCGCTGCCGCCGGCACGCGTATCGTGGATTGAACGCGCAGGGCCCGCGACCGATGCTGAAGATCCTGATCGCGGCGAGTGTCTTGATGGCGCTCGCCGGCTGCGCGGACGTGCATGTGCGGATGCAGGACCCGAAATCAGGTTGCGGTGCGGATCGGCCATTCGCCGAGGGCGGCGAACGCGCCACACTCTGGATTCGAACCTCGGCCGAGTTCCGCTCCTTGGCCGAAGGAATTTATCGTTCAGCCCTTGTGAGCCTGCAGCAGGGCATTTCGGACCGCGGCTGGTCCGCGGAACCCACGCAGACCCGCGATTTCTCCAGCCTGCCGCCGGCCGTCGTGATGGACATCGACGAGACCGTGCTGGACAACAGTGCGCCCCAGGCGCAGATGCTGCTGAAGGGCACCTGTCCCGGCGATTTCGAGGCCTTGTGGGACGCATGGATCGCCGAGCGCGCGGCACCCGCCATTCCCGGCGCCGCGGCATTCATCCGCGCCGCGCGCGAATCAAAGGACGCCCGGGGCCGGTCGGTGCGTGTGTTCCTGATTACCAATCGCGAATGCAAGGCGCGTGCCGGTGCCGCTGCCGCCTGCCCGCAGCAGGACGACACGATCGCGAACCTGCGCGCCCTCGGCCTGGATACTCCGACCCTTGAGGAAGACCTGATGATGAAGGGCGAGCGGCCGGAATGGCCCAGCGAGAAGTTGTCGCGCCGGCAGTCGATCGCGCGCGATTACCGCATCGTGCTGAACGTCGGGGACGATCTCAGCGATTTCATTCCGGACCTGCGCGGCAACACCCTCGCCGACCGCGAACATGCCCGCTGCCGGCATCGCAATTACTGGGGCGAACGATGGATCGTGATTCCGAACCCGATCTACGGTTCCTGGCAGCGCGCGGTCGGTAACGATCTCGGCGCCGCGCTCGAGGTGCCGCCGCCGCCGGACTGCGACGGCGCGAGCCTCGCGCCCTGAATTTCCGATCGTGAAGCGCCTCGCAAATCGGGATCCATTGTGACGGACCTCAAGGACTGCGTCGAAATCGATGCGCCGCCAGGGTGCTTGGCTTATGTTGACTCGCAGGTCCCTGAATCGGTGACACGCGATGACCCCGGCCGACGAACGCGTACTCCAGCTGCTGCAGAAATGGCAGAAGAGCCTGGAATTGCACGCCCACTACGCAGGCCTGCCCGAAGACCAGTACTGGCTCGTCCAGCCCTGGCCAAAACACCAGCGGCCGACCAAGTGGGTCATCGACCTCGCGCGGCAGCGTCTCGCCGATCTGCAAAACATCGTCAAGACGCGGCTCGCCACCGGCGATCCGTCGCTTTCCGAAGCGCTCGAACTGATGTCCTTCCTGACCAACCTGGTGGGTTCGCAGCATGTCGAACGATTCGTGCCGGTTGCCGAACCGGAGCGCGAGCGCCAGCTGGAGCAGGCGGCAGCGGCCAGGCCGGCCAGCACGACCTCGGCTTCGACGATGGCAAAGCCGGGACGCGCGCCGGCAAAAGCGCGGCCGGCCGGGAAGAACAACAAGCCGGCGAATGACACCACGGTCACGATGGTCCTTAAGGACGCCACGAGGCTGATGAGCTGGGGCCGGGCCTGGCACGAACTGCCGGAGGCCATCGCGCGCATCGCCGATCGGCCCGACGTTGCCCAGGTGCGCCAGATCCTGCGTAGCAAGCGCAGCCAGATCGAGCAGCGCGCAACCACCCAGCAGAAGCGCTGAACCATTACAATCCGCGCCCGAATGGATGAACAATCCACGAAGGGCGCCCGGGCAGCCGGCCTGCTACGCCGCCTCGCCGCACTCGTCTACGACTGCCTGCCGCTCTTCGCCGTCCTGTTCGTCGGGACAATCGCAGTCTTGCCGCTGACCGGCGGCGCGGCAATCAGGCCGGAAAGTCAAGGGCTGGGCACCTTTTTCGTCTACCGGGCGTTTCTTGCGCTGCTGGCATTCGGATACTTCGGCATTGCCTGGACGCGGGGCGGCCGGACGCTTGGGA
>JBATEA010000209.1:0-3943 GCA_049663745.1 Steroidobacteraceae bacterium
GGGCGCTGCCTCAGTCGCGCGGGCCAGGTGGCGGGATTGCGCGACTGGCAGTGGCATGACCGGCGCGCGAGGTGACGGGGTGTCCCCGAGCGAAGCATAAAGTTCCGGCGGAGCGAGGGGACACCCCGTCGGATCCCGCGCGCCAGACGAACCGTTCTTATCGGATCTGTTCGAGCCGTGCCAACGAGTACATGAGCCATTTCTGGCCGGCCTGCTCGAAGTTGACGTGGACCTGACGGGTCTCGCCATTGCCTTCGAAACGGAGGATCGTGCCTTCGCCGAACTTCGGGTGACGCACGCGGGCGCCCAGGCGCATCGGCGTCTCTTCCCCGGCGGGTGGCGGCGCCGCGCGCGAGCGGCGCTCCGGGGCATGGCTGCCGATGTCGGTGCTGCGACGGACGATGGCGGGGCCCGGAGCGGTGTACAGCGGGCGGCTGACGGAAATCCTGGGCCGTATCTCCTCGATCGCCTCGGGCGGCAACTCGCCGAGGAACCGGGACGGGTCGCGATAAGAGGTGTGCCCGAAGATGCGGCGGCTCTCCGCATGGGTGAGATACAGATGCTGCATCGCGCGGGTCAGGCCGACATAGCAGAGCCGGCGCTCCTCGGGCAGCTTGTCGGCGTCGAAGGCAGAGCGCTCGGAGGGAAACAGGCCTTCTTCGAGCCCGACGATGAACACGGTCGGGAACTCGAGTCCCTTGGCCGCGTGCAGCGTCATCAGTTGCACGCAGTCGAGGCCGGCCGCTGCCTGGGTCTCGCCGGACTCGAGGGTCGCGTGCGCGAGGAACGCGGGCAACGGGGCCAGCCCGTCGTCATTCTCGGGGACGAAGCCCTCGGCCGCATTGACGAGCTCGTCGAGGTTTTCGACACGCGCCTCGCCCTTGTTGTCCTTCTCTTTTGCGTGATGCGCGCGCAGCCCCGAGTTCTCGATGACGACGCGCACCTGCTCGTGCAGCGGCAGGTCCGCGATCTCGACGGCCAGGCGGTCGATCAGCGCGAAGAATCCCTTCAGTGCGCCCGCCGCACGCGCCGGCAACGTGCCAAGGAGCGCCTGGCCGGCGTCCCACAGCGTCCGGCCCTTCTCCTTCGCGGCCGCGCGGATCTGGTCGATCGTCGCGTTGCCGATGCCGCGCGTCGGCAGGTTGACGACGCGCTCGAAGGACAGGTCGTCACCGCGCAGCTGGGTCAGGCGCAGGTAGCTGAGCGCGTCCTTGATTTCGGCGCGTTCGAAGAACCGCAGGCCGCCATAGACGCGGTAGGGAATTCGCGCGGCCATCAGCGCTTCCTCGAAGGCGCGCGACTGGGCATTGGAGCGGTACAACACCGCCGCCGCGGCAAGCGGCAGGCCGCGGCGTTCCTGCTCGCGGATCCGTTCGAGAACGAAATCGGCCTCGTCGCGCTCATTGAATGCGGCGTAGACGTGGATCGGCTCGCCGCCCTTGGCCGCGGTCCACAATTCCTTGCCCATGCGGTCGGTATTCTTCGCGATGATCGCATTGGCGGCGCCCAGGATCACCGCGGTCGAGCGGTAGTTCTGCTCGAGCCGGTAAACGGTCGCCGAGAAATCGCGGCGAAAGTGCTGCATGTTCTCGACCCGCGCACCGCGCCAGCGATAGATGGATTGGTCGTCGTCGCCGACCACGAAGGGCATGCCCGGCGGCCCGGCGAGGAACCGGAGCCATTCGTACTGGACGCTGTTGGTGTCCTGGAATTCGTCCACCAGCAGGTGCCGGAAGCGCTCGCGGTAATGGGCGCCGAGTTCCGCGATGTCGCGCAGCGTCTCGAAGCTCCGCAGCAGCAGCTCGGCGAAATCCACGACGCCCGCCTGTTCGCAGCGCTGCTGGTACTGCTCGTAGAGCCGGATCAGCTGCTGGCGCGTCGGGTCGCCGCGGTCGTCCAGGCGCTTTGCGCGCCGGCCCTCGTCCTTGTTGGCGTTGATGAAACCCTGTACTTCGCGCGGAACCCAGCGCTGCTCGTCGAGGTTCTGCTCGCGGATGATCCTGCGCACGAGACGATGCTGGTCCTCCTCGTCGAGGATCTGGAAAGACTGCGGCAGTCCGGCCTCGCGCCAGTGGCGGCGCAGCAACCGGTGGGCGATGCCGTGGAAGGTGCCGACCCACAGCGCGCTCCCCGGCATCTCCAGCAGCGACTCGATGCGCCCGCGCATTTCCGCGGCGGCCTTGTTCGTGAACGTGACGGCCATCAGGCCGTGTGGCGAAACGCCGTGTTCACGGATCAGCCAGGCGGCGCGATGCGTCAGCACGCGCGTCTTGCCGCTGCCCGCGCCCGCCAGCACGAGGATCGGAGCGAGCGGCGCCGTGACGGCTTCGCGCTGTGCGTCGTTCAGCGATTCAAGAAGGTTGTGCCGGGGCATGGGGCGCGCATTCTAGCAAGCGCCCCCGGCCGTGCGCTCAGTGCGGAATCAGGCGGATGCGCTGGTAACAGGAGCAGGCCGCGGCCTCCAGGCCGCGCCGGTCGAGGATCTTGATGTTTCCGCGCCGATAGCGGATCAGTTTCCGGCGTTGCAACGCGCCGGCAGCGGTCGTCACCCCGACCCGGCGCACTCCCAGCATGTCTGCGAGAAATGACTGCGTCAGGCGAAATTCATCGGTCGGCATGCGTTCGCGAGTCATCAACAGCCAGCGTGCGAGCCGCTGTTCCAGCACATGGAAGCAATTGCAGGCCGCGGTCTGGCTGACCTGGGTCATCAACCCATCGGCAAACCGGAGAATCGTTCGTTGCAGCGCCGGGTTCTGCCGGAACAGATTCAGGAAGCGCGCCGCACTGAGACGCACAGCCGTACCGGTTCCCTGCACCAGCGCGCGGACCGGCGAGGTCGTGATGCCTAGCGCCAGGCGGGAACCGATCATGCCTTCACGGCCGACCAGCCCTACTTCCAGGGCCCGGTGGCCCTCGACGACCGTCAGCAGGGACACCAGGCAGTCGCTCGGGAAATAGACCTGCTGCATCCGCTCGCCCTGCTCATGGAGCACCTCACCATAGGTGAGCGTGACCGGTTCGAGGCTGTTGAGAAGCCGCTCATAGACTTGGGTGGGCAGGGCAGCGAGCAGGCGGTTCGGCGTACCCGCGCGGGCCAGGGCGGCAATCCGGCTGCGTCTGGCGCGCCCCGGGCCATGCAACGCACGGACATGCTCGCGCTCGCGGATGTTTTCGCGTGTGACGGTCACGTATGAATCGCCGTTGCCGGCCGGTCCCGTGATGACGAACGTGAATGCGCAATTCCCGTCCGGCGAGGGGCTGACATATTCGCGGCGATAGTGCGGGCGCGATCCGGCCAGCACCTGGCGAAGCCCGGCCGCGACCGCCAGCGCCTGTATGCGCTCGCCTGCGCCAGCGGTACGGCAGGCCACGAGGAAATTGTCGCCCTCACGGACACCGAGCCCGGCGCCGTCGTACGCGATGGAAAACTTGCGCCAGGCCCGGTTCGTCATGACGACCGTCCCTTTCAGGTCGAGCACGCAGATCCCGCCGGGCAACGCATCAAAGGCGCTGCGGACGGTGCGCGCCGAACCGTGCAGCATGACCTGCGCCTCGGGCAACATGATGGCGTTGCCGGTCGCCGGATCGATGACGGCGTCGAGCTCGCCGTCGTCGAGAGCCCGCAACTCCGCGGCATCCTTGACGATCCGGCGGACCCAGTCCTTGAAAGCTGCCGTAGCCGGGTCGGAAACGCCGCGCGCGGCGACCGATGCGCCGGGAATCATTCGACGGCTCCGGCGCGCAAGCCCAGTGCCGCCAGCACGCTGCCCGTGTCGCTGAGGTTGCCGATGACCTTTGAGGTTGGCGCGGGCGACAACTTCGCGAGACTGGGTGTGACGAAGACACCCTCGGCCAACGCGCGCTGCGGGTGTTCGCAGACATCGACGACTTCCAGCCGGTAGGCGTCCTTGAGGTATCGCTGGCAGATCGCTTCCAGGTTCGC